>JAKACF010000066.1 GCA_021821585.1 Actinomycetes bacterium | reverse complement strand
GCCGGGCGCCCCGCCAGTGTCGCCGAGGTGTCCGAGGCGCTGGCGGCGCACGGCTATCTCGCCGACGAGGGGCTCGCCACCACCATCTTCCTCGCCCTCACGCTGGCCCGGCCGCTGTTCCTCGAGGGCGACGCCGGCGTCGGCAAGACCGAGGTCGCCAAGGTGCTCGCCGCCTGGACCGGCGGCGAGCTGCTCCGGCTCCAGTGCTACGAGGGCATCAACCTCGCCCAGGCGGCCTACGAGTGGGACTATGCCCGCCAGCTGCTCCACCTGCGGGCGGTCGAGGCGACGGGCGAGTCGGCCCGCCAGGCGGAGGACGAGATCTACACCGAGCGCTTCCTCGTCCGGCGCCCGCTGCTGTCGGCCCTCGAGCCCGGCGAGGGGCCGGTGCCGGTCCTCCTCGTCGACGAGATCGACCGGGCCGACGACGAGTTCGAGGCCTTCCTCCTCGAGATCCTCTCGGAGTACGCCGTCACCGTGCCCGAGCTCGGGACCATCCGGGCGGCCGAGCCGCCGGTGGTCGTGCTCACCTCCAACCGCACCCGTGACGTCCACGACGCACTGAAACGCCGCTGCCTGTACCACTGGGTGGAGCACCCCTCCTTCGAGCGGGAGGTGGAGATCGTCCGCCTCCGGGCGCCGCAGGCGAGCGAGCGGCTCGCCCGCGAGATCGCGGCGGCTGCCGCCAGCCTGCGAGAGCTCGGCCTCTACAAGCCGCCGGGGGTGGCCGAGACCATCGACTGGGCTGCCGCCGTCGCCTCCCTCGGGCGGGAGAGCCTCGACGAGCGGACGGCGGACCTCACGCTCGGGGCGGTCCTCAAGTACCAGGAGGACCAGGCGCGGGTGCGGGCAGCCGGGCTGAGCGAGATGGTCCGGGCCGCCGTGCGGCGAAGTGGCTGACGGGCGGGGCGAGCGCCTCGTCGTCGAGTTCGCGGCGGCACTGCGCCGGGGCGGCCTCGAGGTGCCGCCCGGGACGACCGTCCTGTTCGCCGAGGCGCTGGCGACCGTCGGGCTCTCGGACCGGGACCTCGTCTACTGGGCGGGGCTCGCGTCGCTCGTCCGGCGACCCGAGGACCGCGAGGCCTACGACCGCGTCTTCGCCGAGTTCTTCGAGTGCCGGCTGCCGACGGCCCTCCCGGCCCGGCCGAGGCAGGTGACCCTCGGAGTCGACTCCGGCGGGGACGGCGAGGAGCCGGCGGGAGAGGGGCTCCCGGCAGAGCCCGAGACGACCCTCACCCTCCGCTACAGCGCCACGGAGGTGCTGCGGGAACAGGACTTCTCCCGCTACGACGAGGAGGAGTGGGCCGAGGCGCGCCAGCTCATCTCGGCCATCCGAGCGAGAGCCGAGCAGCGCAGATCCCGGCGGCTGCGCCCGCACGCCCGCGGTCGGCTCGACCTCGCCCGGACGGTCCAGATGGCGCTCTCCTCGGACGGCGAGGCGATCCGCCGGGCGTTCGCCGCCCCGGCCGACCGGCCCCGGCGACTCGTGATCATCGTCGACATCTCCGGCTCCATGGAGCCGTACGCCCGCGCCTTCCTCCGCTTCGCGCACGCCGCCCTCGTCGCCCGCCCGGCCGGCGCGGTCGAGGTCTTCGTCCTGTCGACCCGCGTCTCGCGCATCACCCGCCAGCTGTCCTCCCGCGACCCCGACGAGGCCCTGGCGGCGGCGGCATCGGCGGTGGAGGACTGGTACGGCGGCACACGTCTCGGCGAGGGGCTCGCCTCGTTCAACGACCGCTGGGGGACGCGTGGCCTTGCACGCGGTGCCGTCGTCGTCCTGCTCTCGGACGGGTGGGACCGGGGGGAGCCGGACGGGCTCGCCGCCGAGATGGCCCGGCTCCGGCGGGTCGCCCACCGCATCGTCTGGGCGAACCCGCTTCGGGCCTCGCCGGGCTACGAGCCGATCGCGCGTGGGATGGCGGCCGCGCTGCCGTTCGTCGACGACTTCGTCGACGGGCACTCGCTCGCCTCCCTCGAGCACCTGGCCGAGGTCGTGGCCGGCGACGCGCGCTGAGCGGGGGTCTGCCAGGCCTGTACGATCGCATGGGCGCACCGTGGAAAGGAGGCGCGATGTGGGTGGTGGCAGGGATCCTGCTCGGACTCGCGGCTCTCGGTGCGATCGCCGGCTTCCACGCCGGCCCGCACGCCCATCTCGCCGGCGCCGTGGTCGGCGTGGTGGCGGCCGTGTGGCTCGTCGTCATGGCGGCGCTCGGCGACTCGAGGCCGCTGCTGTACGTCCTGCTCGGAGCGGACGTGTCGATCACCGCCCTCATGGGCTTCGCCGGCTGGCGGGTGCTCTCCACGCCCGGCTCGATCGCCGAGCACGACCGGCCGCCCGCCCGCATCGAGGGCCACCTCGGCCGCGCGGTCGGCCGGCTCGATCCCGAGGGCGTGGTCCGGGTGGACGGTGAGGAGTGGAGCGCGCGCTCGCTGAACGGCCCGGTGGAACCGGGGGCGAGGGTCCAGGTGATCAACGCGAACGGGGTTCGCCTCGAGGTGTGGCGGGAGGACGACGAGTCGCTCCCGCCCGTGGTGCGGGAGAAAGGGACGTCGTCATGATCGTCGGGATCGTCGTCGCGGTGGTGGTGCTCGTGGTGCTCGTCGCCGTCGCCAAGTCCGTCAGGATCGCGAGGGAGTACCAGCGCCTCGTGCTGTTCAGGCTCGGCCGGGCGGTCGGGACCCGGGGGCCGGGGATCGTCTTCCTCAACCCGGTCACGGACCGGACGACCCTCGTCGACCTGCGCGAGCAGTACCTCGAGGTGCCCCACCAGACGGCGATCACGAAGGACAACGCTCCGATCTCGATCGACTTCATCATCTTCTACAAGGTGCTGGACCCCTCGCTGTCGGTGCTCGCCGTCGGGAACTTCGCCGGGGCGGCGCTCAACGTCGCCGCCACGACGCTGCGCTCGGTCGTCGGGGACATGCCGCTCGACGACGTCCTGTCCAAGCGGGAGGAGATGAACGCCCAGCTTCGCGTCCGCCTCGACGAGGTGACCGAGCGCTGGGGCGTGAAGGTGACCAACGTCGAGGTGAGGGAGGTCAACCCGCCCCCGAGCGTCCAGGAGGCGATGACCCGCCAGATGTCGGCCGAGCGGACCCGGCGGGCGCAGGTGACCGAGGCGGAGGGCTCCAAGGCGGCCGCCATCCTCGCGGCCGAGGGCCAGAAGCAGGCGGCCGTCCTGTCGGCCGAGGGCCAGAAACAGGCGGCGGTGCTGTCCGCCGACGGCGAGCGCCAGGCGGCCCTCCTGCGCGCCCAGGGCTACTCGAGCGCCCTCGATGCCATCTTCCAGGTCGCCCGGACGCTCGACGAGAACACCCTCGCCCTGCAGTACCTCGACACCCTCCGCCAGATCGGGCTGTCGTCCTCGACCAAGTTCGTCGTCCCGATGGAGGTCGGCAACATCCTCGCCGGCGTGCGCAACCTCGTCGGCACGGGGGTCGCCCGCCCGGCGACGCCCGTGGCCGAGGGGCCGTCGGGCCGCCCGGGCAACGGGTTGAACGGCGCCAGGGAGGCGAGCCGGCCCGCCGCCGAGGAGCCGGCTCAGGCGAGCGACCGGTAGCCGCCCCGGTACCACCCGAGCGGCTCGGCGGCCGCCCCGGCGAGGTGCACCTCCACGATCTCGGCGCGGACGAGCACCTGGAAGCCGGCCGGTTCGCTCGAGTCGACACGGCAGCAGACGACGTGCCGGTCCCCCTCGAGCCGGGGCCCGAAGGGGTGCTCGACGAAGGCGGCCTCGACGAAGGGGTCGGCCGGGAGCCTGCCCGCGAACAGCGCCGCCAGCCGTTCGTCACCGGCCCCGAGAACGTGGACGAGGAAGCGACCCGTCGAGTCGAGGGCGTCGTGCAGCGCCGAGAGGGGGTCGAGCAGCCCGAGGAGGCGGGCGGGATCTCCTTCTGCGACGAGCAGGGACGAGACCGTGAGCCCCGCCCGCCGCTCGCCGCTGCCGGCGGTCCAGACCGTGACGGGCGCCAGCAGGCGCCCCCGCAACCGGCGGTCGACCCGGCGCTCCTCGGGCGGGGCCTGGAACGGGTCCCCGTAGGAGAGCCGGGAGCCGGGGGTGTCGGAGCTGTCGTCCCTGGCCGCTGCCACGACTCCCGGTCTACTGGAGGAAGCGGCCCTGTCCGGCGAACCCGGCGGTCGCCGTCGCCTCCTACGATTGTGCGCCATGGCCACGGCAGGACCGGTCGCATACTTCACCATGGAGGTGGCGCTCGACGACGCGCTGCCCACCTACAGCGGAGGCCTCGGCGTCCTCGCGGGCGACTACCTCCGATCGACGGCGGATCTCGGGCTTCCGGTCGTCGCCGTCACCTTGCTGTACCGGGGCGGCTTCTTCGACCAGCGGGTCGACGAGGAGGGCCGCCAGCACGAGGAGCGCGTCGAGTGGTCACCCGAGGACCTGCTCGAGCCTCTCGGCGAGCGCGTGAGCCTCGAGCTCGACGGCCGCCGGGTGCTCGTCGGGGCGTGGAGGCTCCTCCTCGAGGGAGCCGGTGGCGGGGTGGTGCCGGTCTACTTCCTCGACACCGACCTCGCCGAGAACGACGAGAAGGCCCGCACCCTCACCGACCGCCTCTACTCGGGCGACGAGGCCCACCGGCTTCGCCAGGAGGCCGTCCTCGGCCTCGGGGGGATCGCCCTCTTGCAGGCCCTCGGGGTCGAGCCGTCGGTCTTCCACATGAACGAGGGGCACTCCGCTCTGCTCGTGCTCCGGCTGCTCGAGCAGGCGGCGCCCGAGCAGGTGCGGGCGCGCTGCGCCTTCACGACCCACACCCCCGTGCCGGCCGGCCACGACCGCTTCCCCCTTTCGACCGTGGCGGAGATCCTCGGGACGGCGACCGCCGAGCGCCTGGCGTCCCTCGGCCTCGCCGAGACCGGGGAGCTCAACATGACCGAGCTCGGCATCCTCGGGTCGAGCTTCGTGAACGCCGTCTCGCAGCGTCACCGGGAGGTGACGAGCGAGATGTTCCCCGGCGTCGAGGTGTCCTCCGTCACGAACGGCGTGCACGCCGCCACCTGGGCCGGGCCGTCCATGGCGGCGCTGTTCGACGAGCACCTCGAGGGGTGGAGGGTCGACAACGCCATGCTGCGCTACGCCCGGGCCGTCGACCTCGACGAGATCGCCGGGGCGCACCTCGAGGAGAAGATCCGGCTGCTCGACCAGGTCGTCGACCGGAGCGGGCGACGCCTCGACCCTCACGTCCTCACGATCGGGATCGCGAGGAGGGCGACGGCCTACAAGCAGACGACGCTGCTGTTCAGCGACATCGAGCGCCTCGAGGCCCTCGCCGGGCAGCACGGGCCGATCCAGGTGCTCTTCAGCGGCAAGGCGCACCCGAGGGACCTCGGGGGCAAGGCGCTCATCAAGCGGGTGGCCGAGGTCTCGAGGCTCCTCTCGGGCAGCGTGGAGGTGGTCTTCCTCGAGCAGTACGACCTCCGCCTCGCCTCGCTGCTCGTGGCCGGGAGCGACGTCTGGCTGAACACCCCGATCAAGCCGAACGAGGCGTCGGGGACGAGCGGGATGAAGGCAGCCGTGAACGGGGTGCCGAGCTGCTCGACCCTCGACGGGTGGTGGATCGAGGGCTGCATCGACGGGGTGACCGGCTGGGCCGTCGGCGGCCTCGGGGAGGGCGACGACGCCGGGGACCTCTACGACGTCCTCGAGGAGTCGGTCCTGCCGGCCTACTACAAGGACCCGCGGCGCTTCGAGGAGATCCGCAGGAACGCCATCTCGCTCAACGGCTCCTTCTTCACGACCGAGAGGATGGCGAGGGAGTACGCCCGGGCCGCCTACGGCCTGCGGGCGGGCTGACCGGCACTCACGAGGCGACGACCGGGCGGTAGACGGGCTGCCACATGGCGGCCCTGACTGCCTTCTCCACCTGTTCGCGCTCGCCGGCCGGTGGCGCGACGCCGTCGTCGGCGGCCGCCAGCACGACCGCCACCGCCACCGCCACCGAGGTCTCCTGCAGCGCCTCGACCGGGGGGAGGAGAGGGGCGCCGGTCACCGAGGAGTCGATCCGGGAGGCGACGGCGTCGGCGGCGGCCCTGATCATCCGGGGGGTGATGCGGGTCGCCTCGGAGAGGACAGCCCCGAGGCCGATCCCGGGGAAGACGAGGGCGTTGTTGGCCTGGGCGACGACGTAGGTGTGGGTGCCGACGGTCACGGGGTCGAAGGGGCTCCCCGTCGCGACGAGCGCCCGGCCGTCGGTCCAGGCGAACAGGTCGCCCGGGAGCGCCTCGGAGAGCGAGGTCGGGTTGGACAGCGGCATGATGACGGGCCGGCGGGTGCCCCTCGACATCTCGCGGACGATCTCCTCGGAGAAGGCGCCCGGCTGCCCCGAGGTGCCGATCAGGACCGTCGGCGAGACCCGCCGGACGACCTCGGCGAGGCCGATGCGCCCGTCGCCGTCGCGGCCGTAGCCCGCGACCTCGCCGGCCGGTCGGGCGAAGGGTCGCTGGTAGTCCCGCATGGCGGGGTCGGAGTCGACGAGGAGCCCGCGGCTCGACAGCGCCCACAGGCGGCTGTGCGGCTCGGCCACCCCCTCGGCCGCCATGGCGTCCGCCAGCTGCTCGGCGATGCCGATGCCGGCCGTGCCGGCGCCGTAGATGACGATGCGCTGGTCCGAAAGCGGCGTGCCGTTCGCCTGCAGGGCGGAGAAGACGGCCGCCAGGGTGACCGCTCCGGTGCCCTGGATGTCGTCGTTGAAGGTGAGCAGCTCGTCCTTGTAGCGGTCGAGCACCCGCCTGGCGTTTCCCGCCCCGAGGTCCTCCCAGTGCAGCAGGGCGTTCGGGAAGAGCGTGGTCGCCGCCCTCACGTAGCGGTCGATGAAGGCGTCGTAGGTGTCGGTGTCGACCCGGCGGTGGCGGTTGCCGAGGTAGAGGGGGTCCTCGAGCAGGCTGTCGCGGTTCGTGCCGACGTCGAGCACGACCGGCAGCGTCCGATCCGGGTCGATGCCCGCCGCGGCGGTGTACACGGCCAGCTTTCCGGCCGAGATCGCGATCCCGCCCACGCCCCAGTCGCCGATGCCGAGGATGGCCTCTCCGTCGGTCGCCACGACGAGGTCGATCTCGTCGGGTCCGCGCCCGCAGGCCGCAAGCGAGCGCTCGAGGTCCTTCGGATGGTCGACCGACAGGTAGACGCCGCGGGGGCGCCGGTACTCCCCGCTGTAGTTGCGGATGGCATCCCCGACGGTCGGGGTGTAGACGATGGGCAGCATCTCGTTCAGGTGGTCCCCGACGAGGCGGAAGAACAGCACCTCGTTTCGGTCCTGGAGCAGCGAGAGGAAGACGTTCTTCCCGAGGTCGTCGCGCTGGCGGCAGTACTGGGCATACGCCCGCCCGGCCTGTTGGTCGAGGGTGAGCACCTCGGGCGGCAGCAGGCCGACGAGCCCGAGCTCGTCGCGCTCGTCCGCGGTGAAGGCCGTCCCGTGGTTGAGGCGGGGATCAGCGAGGACCTGCCGGCCCCGGAGAGGAGTCTCGAGCCGTCCACCGAACGCGCGCGCCTTCATGTTGCTCACCCTAAGACGGCACCGGGCCACCGTCGGCGCGACCGGCGCCAGGCGGTATAATGCTTGCGGGCAAGCAACTAGTTGGACACGAGGAAGCGAGGTGAAGAGCGACGATGACGACCGGGATCGGCCCGAGCGACGAGCTGGACCCGGCGCGCCTTCGCATCGCGCTCGGGCGGCTGGCGCGGCGCCTGAAGCCGACGGCGGCGGCCGGTTCCCTCACGACGACCGAGGTGGACGTGCTCGTGGCGGCCGAGCGTGAGGGGCCGGTGCGGCTGACGGATCTCGCCGCACAGGTCGGGCTGAACCCGACGATGCTGTCCCGGCTCGTCCCCAAGCTCGAGCAGGCGGGACTCGTCCGGCGGCTCCCGGACGAGTCCGACCGGCGCGTCACCTTCCTCACGGCGAGCGCCAAGGGCTCGCGCCTTCTCGAGCGCATCCGTTCCGAGCGCAACGACGCCCTGTCGCGGCGCCTCGGCGAGCTCGACCCGGACGAGCGGCGGGCGCTGTCCGCCGCCCTGCCGGTGCTCGAGCGGCTCGCCGAGCGGCTCCGCTCCGGCGACCGGGCGAGAGCCGGGACCACGAGCTCGTGAGCCGCGTCCTCGCTCTCAGCCGGCGGACCTTCGAGGCGCTGTCGGTCCCGAACTTCAAGCGCTACTTCGTCGGCCAGTCGGTCTCCCTCGTCGGCACCTGGATGCAGTCGATCGCCCAGTCCTGGCTCGTGTTCACCCTCACCCACTCGAGCACCGCCATCGGCCTCGTCGTCGCCCTCCAGACCCTGCCGGTGCTCGTGCTCGGCCCCTACGGCGGCGTCATCGCCGACCGCGTCGACAAGCGGCGCCTCATGGTCGTCCTGCAGGCCCTCATGGGTGTCCAGGCCCTCGTCCTCGGGCTGCTCACCGTGCTGCACGCCGTCCGCTTCTCCGAGCTGTGCGTCCTCGCCCTCCTGCTCGGCCTCAACAACACCTTCGAGAACCCCGCCCGCCAGTCCTTCGTCCTCGAGATGGTCGGTGCCGACCGGGTGCGCAATGCCGTGAGCCTCAACTCGACGATGAACAACGCCGCCCGCGCCGTCGGCCCGGCGGTCGCCGGACTTCTCATCGCGAGCCTCGGCGTCGGCGTCTGCTTCCTCGTGAACGCCGCCAGCTTCCTCGCCGTCGTGTACTCGCTCGTGTCGATGGATCTCGGCGACCTCCAGACGAGCCCGCCGACCCGCCGCTCGAAGGGCCAGATGCGCGAGGGCCTCGCCTACGTCCGCCACGAGCCCCGGCTGGCCGTCCCGCTCGTGATGATGGCCATCGTGGGGGCGCTCTCCTACGAGTTCCAGGTGACCCTCCCGGTCATCGCGAAGCAGGGCTTCCACGGCGGAGCGGCCACCTACGGGTTCCTCATGGCCGCCATGGGCGTCGGTGCGGTCGCCGGCGGGCTGTTCACGGCGGCGAGGGGGAGGACCGGGCTGCGGCCCCTCACCGTGTCGGCCGCAGGGTTCGGGCTCACGATCCTGTTCGCCTCGGTCTCGCCGGTGCTCGCCGTCGAGGTCGCCGCACTGGCCGCCGTCGGCTGGACGAGCGTCACCTTCCTCGCCACGGGGAACTCGACGCTGCAGCTCGGTGCCGCTCCGTCGATGCGGGGGCGTGTGATGTCGCTGTGGGCGGTCGCCTTCCTCGGCTCGACACCGGTGGGGGGCCCGGTCATCGGCTGGATCGTGGCGGCGGCGGGGGCGAGGATCGGCCTCGGCGTCGGCGGCCTGGCCGCTCTCGGGGCCGCCGCCATCGGGCTGTACGCCCTCTCCCGGCTCGCCCGCCCGCGCCTCGCCGAGCCGGTACCGGTCCGTCCCGAGCGGGCCCTCCCGAGTGCGGTCGACCTCGCCGCCGAGGGGGACTGAGCCGGATCAGGCCGTGGCGGGGGCGAGGTCGGCCGCCGTCCCGTCGGCCGCGACGCCGCAGAGGCGCCGCCACGGCGCCGGGACGCGGCCCCGGCGGACGGCGCCGGCGTCGAGCAGGACCTCCAGCACCGGCCGCGTCGCGTCGTAGCGGAGCTGGCGCCGGGTCGAGGTGGCGTTCGCCCGCCTCCAGGTCGAGAAGGCGGGCAGGCCGACCGAGGCGTAGACACCGGGGTGCACGAGGTCGTGGAACATGACCGAGATGAGCCGGGGCGCCACGTGGCGGACGAGGACGCGCTCGAGGCGGCGGGAGGAGGCGAGCACCTCGGGGAAGACCGCCCGGGCGAAGGAGAGGTGCCGGGCCTCCTCCATGCGGTGGTAGCGGTTCACCGCCCGGATGAACGGGTCGGTCTCGGGGTGCTCGGACGCGAGCTTCTGGATGAGGTCGGGGATCTCCTCACCGGCGAGCACGAGGACGTAGAACAGCGCAGGGTTGGAGGCGGTGAGCTCGATCGCGAGCCGGTACCCGAGGCGGACGACCCTCGTCGGGATGGGGGAGCGCGCGGTCGGACGCAGCTCGGCGAGCAGCCGCTGGAAGAGGCGCTGGTGCCGGGTCTCCTCGCCGATCTCGTGGAGGATGAAGGTGAGGCGGGGATCGGTGAGGTCCTCCGCCGTCGCGAGCTGCACCCCGAACCCGGCCTCGAGGACGGCCTCGAACCGGATGCCGGCGGCGGTGATCGAGGCCACCTCCTCACGTGCGAGCTTCGCCCGCTGCTCGGGGGAGAGCTCGAGGTCGAGACCGGCGATGCTGAGCAGCTCGTCGGCAAGGAGCTGGCCCTCGCCCGGGGCGCCCGGGACCTCGTCGTCCGGCTCGACCACGCGGCGGGCCGCCGCCTTCGTGAGTCGGTTCACACGTTCTTCCACGCTCGCCGAGGTGGACATCGGCTGGACCTCCTGACATCGAGACGTTACGACAAGTAATATTACCGGAGGTTATATTGTTGTCAAGCGGCGAGGAGGTGGACATGGTGACGACCGGAGTCGAGGGGCCGTCCGCGAAGGCGAGCCGGCGCCGGCCGGGCCGGCGCGGCGAGCTGCTCCAGGCGGCGCTCGAGGTGATCCGACGCGACGGGGCGGCTGCCTCCATGGAGGAGATGGCGGCCGAGGCCGGCATCACCAAGCCCGTGCTCTACCGCTACTTCGGCGACCGTGAGGGACTGCTCTCTGCGGTCGGCGAGCGGTTCGCCGAGGTGCTCGTCGACCGGCTGCGGGCCGCGGTCTCGGGGCACCTCGAGGACTCGCCCGAGGTGGTGGTCCGGCTGGCGATCGAGGCCTACGTGGGCTTCATCGCCGAGGACCCCGCCCTCTACGGCTTCCTCACCCGCCAGGCGCCGCCCGGCGGTGCCGCCCTGGTCGGGGTGGTGGACACGGTGGCCGGCTTCATCGAGGAGCTGATCGACGAGGGCCTCTCCCGGCGGGGTCTGTCGACCAGGCCGGCGGCGACGTTCGCGCACGGAGTCGTCGGGATGGTGCACCTGGCGGGTGCCCGCTGGGCGCGCAGCGGGGAGGTGGGGCGCGCTGAGCTCGTGGCCGATCTGGCGTCGCTCGTCACCTACGGGCTCACCGGGGCGGCCACGGGGGTACAACTTCCCTGATGACCGCTGCCCCGCCGGCCCGCCGGGTCCCGACTGACTCCCGACTCGTCTGGGAGCAGAAGGACGGGCGGCTCGCCCGGCATCCCGACGAGCTCGCCGTCGAGGAGCCGCTCGAGGTGAGGGTGGGCGGTCTCGATGCCGCCTCCGCCCGGCCCGAGGTCCTCACCGTCACGATGCGCACACCCGGCAACGACTTCGAGCTCGCCCTCGGCTGGCTTTTGTCCGAGGGGGTGCTCGCCGGGCCGGCCGATCTGAGGGCCGTCCGCTACTGCAGCGATCCCGAGCTCGACGCCGAGCAGCGCTACAACGTCGTCACCGTCGACCTCGAGCGGGCGGCGGCGGCACGCCTGGCTGCGGCTGGAGGCGTCCCGAGCCGGCTCACGACCACCTCGAGCTCCTGCGGGGTCTGCGGCTCGTCGTCGATCGCGGCGCTCGCCGAGCGCCTCCGGGGGCCGGTTGACAGCGCCACGGTCTTCGGCTTCGCCGATGTCGTCAGGTGGCCGTCTCTCCTCACCGAGGGCCAGGCGGGCTTCGCGGCGACGGGCGGGCTCCATGCGGCCGGGCTCGTGAACCCCGAGGGGGAGCTGCTCGTCGCCCGTGAGGACATCGGGCGGCACAACGCCGTCGACAAGGTGCTCGGGTGGGCGATCCTGCAGGCCGTCAGCGGTGACCTGGCGCTTCCCCTCGAGGAGGTCGGGCTGGTCGTGAGCGGCAGGACGTCCTTCGAGATCGTCCAGAAGGCGTCGGCGGCGCGCGTCCCGG
>JAKACF010000065.1 GCA_021821585.1 Actinomycetes bacterium | reverse complement strand
GGCGCCCGACTGCAGGGAGACGGCCGTGGCGAGGGGCTTCAGGGCGAACAGGGCGAGGAAGAGGAGGATCGTCCCGTTGCCGAGGAAGGCGCCGTGGGCCATGTCCTTGCCGTTCCCGAACAGCTGCGGGTAGGCGACGCCGACGATGCCGACGGCCGTGAAGGCGAGGAAGGGGGCGAAGATGGCGAACCGCCCGTGCGCCCGGTGGTGCGAGACCCAGCCGATGAGCCGGATGTAGCCGGAGGCGAACAGCCCGATGAGCGGGCCGGCGATGAGCGCCCAGACCATGATCGTCGGGGAGAAGTGGTAGGGGGGCAGGTTGAGGTAGGTCGCCCGGATCGGCAGGTAGATCCAGGCGGTTGCCGTGGCGATGGCCGAGCAGGCGAGCGCCGGGAGCACGACCGGGAGCGCCATCGTGCCGAGGGTGACCTCGAGGGTGAAGACGGCGCCCCCGAGGGGCACGTTGTAGACGGCCGCCAGGCCGGCACCGGCGCCGCAGGCGACGATGATGCGGCGCTGGCCGGGGGTGAGCCCGAACCAGTCCGACATGAGCGAGCCCGAGGCCCCGCCCATCACCTTCGGGGCGTTCTCCCGGCCGATCGAGGCGCCCATCCCGATGACGAGCTCGGAGATGAGGCCGCTCCCGAGGCAGCGGCGGAACGAGAGCTTCGAGTCGCCCTTCCAGATGGCGTCGTCGACCTCGGACTTCTCGCCCCTCGTGTAGCGCCGGAGCAGGTACCAGGCCGGGCCGCCGATGGCGCCGGCCACCATGAGCGAGACGACACGACGGAGATCGCTCGACCGCTCGACGGCGGCCTCCAGGCTGCCGGTGTGGTAGCCGAAGGCGAGGTGCTGGACGTTGAAGAGGACCACCATGAGCAGGTCGCCGAAGAGGCCGGTGGCGATCGAGGTCAGCACGAGGGCCAGCCAGAACCGGAGCGTGAGCGGCGCGTCGAGGTCGCCGGTGACGTTCGGCTGCTCGGTGGCACCCCGCCCGGACGGCAGGCGGCGCTTCAGCAGGGGCGCGGGCTGCCGGACGCGCTCGCTCACGACGGCGCGCGGGCCGGACCGGGCCCGACGCGCCTCCTGCGCCGGTGCATGCCGTCCGGGGTATCTCATGGGGTCATCGTGGGGGGCGGGCGGCTCGTCGCGCAAACCGGGAAAGGCGGCCCATGGCAGAAGCGTAGGTGCCGGCCGGGCCCGGGTGCCTCGGCGGCGTGCGGCGCGGCGGCGCCGTCCGCCGGCGGGCCGCCGTGGTTGGCCCGGGCTCCGGCTGGGTAGCAAGCGGCGCAAGAGGTCTTTGCCCCCAGCGACGAGGAGCGCCATGAGGACGACCAGCGAAGGACGATGGGCGGCGTAGCCCCGGTCGCCGGCGCCGGCAGCCCGAAGCGCCGGGAGGAGGAGCTGCCGGCCGCCCGCCGAGTCGGCAGCTGGCTCATCTGGTGGAGCCTGCTCATGGCCTTTTGGATGTGGGTCGACGACTCGCTGCTGCTCCCCGAGATCGTCGCCGGCGTCATCGTGTCGGTGGCCGGCGCCACCCTCGTCGAGGCGGCCCAGTACCAGTCGGCCACGCACATCCGGATCCGCATCGAGTGGCTCCCGCCCGCCCTGTCGCTCCCCCGTCAAGTGCTACAGGACAGCGTCGTCGTCTTCGCCGCCCTCTGGCGGAAGCTGGCGCGGGGGGAGGACCCGCCGAGCGGCTACGCGAGCCGTCCGATCGCCTACGGCGAGGAGAGCGCCGAGGGAGAGACGCGCCGCGCCCTCCAGCTCGGTGGCTCGTCGGTCGCCCCCAACACCTTCGCCCTCGGGATCGACGCCGACGAGGAGGCCATGGTCGTCCACCACCTCGTACGCCCCGACCGAGGCCGGGGAGGGGGCGGGGGAACTTCGTCCCGGTGACCCCCTTCGTCCTCGCGGCCGTCGCCATGCTCGTCGCCCTGGTGCCGGTCGGGATCGCCAGTCGCCAGGGGGGCCTGATGGAGGCGGTCGTCGCCTACGAGGCGGCCAGCTCGATCGCCATCATGGAGCTGATCCTCCTGCCGGAGGCCTTCCGCCGGCCGGGGTTGTTCGAGTTCCCCGTGCTCATGGCGGTCCTCGTCTTCGCGAGCGGCCTCGTCTTCGTCAACGCCGGCGAGCGGTGGCTGTGAGCGCGGGCGCCCTCGCCGTCGACGTCCTGCTCGGCCTCGCCTGCCTCGTCGTGCTCGCCTCGGCGCTCGGCGTCCTCGTCATGAGAGGGGCGGCGGACAAGCTCCACTTCGTCGCCCCGCTCGGTCTCGTCGCACCCGTGCTCGTGGGCCTGGCGGTGTCGGTCCAGTCCGGCTGGAGCCAGGCCACGGGTGCCACCTGGCTCGCCGTCGGCTTCGTCGTCGCCTCCTCGCCCTTCCTCAGCCACGCCACGATCCGCGCCATCCGCAACCGGGAGCGGGGCGACTGGCGGTCCGGGGTCGTACGCGACCCGGGCGGGAAGGCGGCAGGGTGAGCCTCCTCGCCTCGGCCGCCAGCCCACCGGCGCCGCCGTGGGCCCTCCACCTCCTCCAGGCCAGCCTGCTCGTGCTCGTCCTCGTCGGCGCCACGGCGGTCGTGCTCACCCGCCAGCCCGTCCGCCAGGTGGTGACGCTCAGCATCTACGGGCTCGTGCTGGCACTGCTGTTCTTCAGCTACCAGGCGCCCGACGTCTCGCTCTCGGAGCTCACCATCGGGGCCGTCGTGCTGCCGCTCTTGCTCCTGCTCGCCCTCGCCAAGCTGAAGAGCTCGGGGAGGTGACGCCGCCCACGCGCCGCCTCGTCGTCACGGTGGCGCTCGCCGGCACGGCCGCCTTCGTCGTGTGGGGCCTCACGGGGCTGCCCCCCTTCGGCGGCTACCGGGGTCCGTACGGCTTTCGCGTCAACGCAGTCGCCGTCGGCGAGACGCACGCCACCGGCATCGTCTCCGCGGTCAACTTCTTCTACCGGGGCTTCGACACCGTCGGCGAGGAGTACATCCTCTTCATCGCCGCCACGGGGGTGGCGACGGTGCTCCGGCGCCTCCGGGGCGAGGACGAGAAGGAGACGGACACCGAGGAGCTCGACGTCCCGCCCACGAGCGAGGCGGTGCGCATGTTCACCCTCGCCCTGCTCGGGTTCGTCTTCGTGATGGGCTGGTACCTGGCGAGCCACGCCCAGACGAGCCCCGCCGGCGGCTTCCAGGGCGGGGTGGTGTCGGTGACCGCCGTGCTCATGATCTACCTCGCCGGCCAGTACCTGCGCATGAGGAGGCTCTCGCCGATCGACCTGCTGGATGCCGTCGAGGCGGCGGGCGCCGGCGGCTTCGCCGCGGTCGGTATCGGGGCGCTCGCCACCGGAGCCGCCTACCTCGCCGACGTCCTCCCCCTCGGCAACCACCTCGGGGCGGTCAACTCCTCGGGGACGATCGTGCTCATCAGCCTGCTGGTCGGCGTCGAGGTGACCGCCGCCTTCCTCGTCATCGTGAGCGAGCTGCTCGAGCAGACGCTCCTCGTCGGCGGTGAGCGGTGAGCATCTTCCCCTTCCTCGTCGCCGCCTGGCTGCTCGTGATCGGGATCTACGGGATCGCGACGAGCCGGCACCTCGTCCACCAGATCGTCTGCCTCGTCGTGACCCAGTCCTCGACCTACCTCATCCTGCTCGCCGTGGGCTTTCGCACCCGGGGGATCGCCCCGTACTTCTCCGACGTGAAGCTCCACACCCCGGCCGTCGACCCGGTCGTGCAGGCGCTCACCCTCACCGACGTCGTCGTCGAGGCCGCCGTCACGGCCCTCCTGCTGGCGCTCGCCATCCAGGCGCAGAAGCGGTTCGGGTCGGTGGACCCCGACGAGCTGGCCGAGCTCAAGGGATGAGCCATCCGGCGGCGTCCCCGGACGTGCTGCTGCCGCTCGTCGTCGTCGTGCCGCTCCTCGTGGCGGCGGGCGTCTCGGCGCTCAACCCGCTCTTGAAGCCCCACCACCGGCTGCTCGACGCCATCGCCATCACGACGAGCGGGGCCATGACCACGCTCCTCGTCGTGCTCCTCGTCCGGACCTCGGGCGGCCAGGAGCTGTACTGGTTCGCCGGCGTCCGGCCGCATCACGGCATCGCCCTCGGGATCGACTTCGCCGTCGGCTCGCTCAACGCCGGCCTGGCGGCGCTCACCGGTCTCCTCGTCACGGCCTCCATGGTCTTCTCCTGGCGGTACTTCGAGCAGGTGTCGACCTGGTTCCACTCCCTCATGCTCATGTTCTTCGCCGGGATGGTCGGTTTCTGCCTCACCGGGGACCTGTTCGACCTGTTCGTCTGGTTCGAGGTGATGGGCGTCGCCGCCTACGCCCTCACCGCCTACCGCACCGAGGAGAAGGGACCGCTGCAGGGGGCCCTGAACTTCGCCATCACCAACAGCGTGGCCGCCTACCTCTCGCTCATGGGCATCGCGCTCGTCTACGCCCGCACCGGAGCCCTCAACATGGCCCAGGTCGGCCACGCCCTCGCCGGGCGGCCGCCCGACGGCCTCGTCGTCGTCGCCTTCGTCCTCATCCTCATCGGTTTCCTCACGAAGGGCGCCATCGTCCCGTTCCACTTCTTCCTGGCCGACGCCCATGCCGTCGCCCCGACGCCGGTCTGCGTGCTGTTCTCCGGGGTGATGGTGGAGCTCGGGCTCTACGGCGTCGCCCGCGTCTACTGGTCCGTCTTCGGCGACGCCCTCGGCCACCGGGCCACCGTGACGGCGGCGTTCATGGCGCTCGGGGTGCTGACGGCGCTCGTCGGCGCGCTCTTCTCGTTCCGCCAGCGCCACCTGAAGCGCCTGCTCGCCTTCTCGACGGTGAGCCACGCCGGACTGTTCCTGATGGGCCTCGCGGTGCTGAGTCCGCTCGGGCTGGCGGGGTCGGCCGCCTACGTGATCGGCCACGGGCTCGTCAAGGGAGCGCTCTTCCTCTGCGTCGGCATCGTGCTGCACCGCCTCGGCACGATCGACGAGACCGAGCTGCACGGCAGGGGGCGGGAGCTCAAGGTCACCGGGGCTGTCTTCACGCTGGCGGCGCTCGGGCTGTCGGACCTCCCGCCCTTTGCCACCTATCTCGGCGCCGGGTGGATCGGCGACACCTCCTCGAGCCACGGCATGGACTTCGTCACGCCGGTGGTGATGCTCTGCTCCATCATCGTCGGCGGAGCCGTGCTGAGGGCGGCCGGCGGCATCTTCCTCGGCCTCGGCGACCCGCCGCTCGAGGACGAGCGGCGCCGGGAGGAGTCCCGCGAGGAAACCTCCGAGACGGAGGCGGGCCGGGGCCGGACGCCGCTCACGATGGTCGTCCCGGCCGCCGTGCTGGTGGCGGCCGCCTTCGGCATCGGCCTCGTGCCGGGCATCGGTGGAGCCATCGAGCACGCCGCCATGCAGCTGGAGGACCAGGCCGGCTACGTGGCGACGGTCCTGCACGGAGCCCGTGTCGCCCACCCGGTCACCCCGATGGCGCCCGAGCCGACCACCCCCACGGTGATCGACGTGGCGAGCGCCCTCGGGACGGTGGCCGGGAGCGTCCTTCTCGCCCTGGCGGCGCTCTACCGGCGACGGCTCCCCCTGCTCGCCGCCTACCGGCCCTCCAAGGCGGCCGCCTCCCTCGCCGAGGGGCTCCAGAGCGGGGTCGTCAACGACTACGTCACCTGGATGATGGTGGGTCTCGTCGTCCTCGGCGGCGTACTCGCCTTCTCGATCCGCTGAGGGCCCGGCGCCGCCCATGGCCGGGGACCTTCGGCCCTAGCCCGCACCGCGGCCCGGTACCGATCCTTGTCTCATGAGCGCCCGCATCGTCGTCGTCGGCGGAGGCACGGCCGGGACGCTGGCGGCGAACCGGCTGCGGCGGCGGTTCCCGAGCGAGCGGGCGAGCATCACGGTGATCGACGCCAACGACCGCCACCTCTACAAGCCCGGGCTGCTGTTCGTGCCCTTCGGCCTCGCCCGCCCGTCCAGGCTCGTGCGCTCGAGGGGCACCCAGCTCGCCTCCGGCGTCGTCTTCCTCGAGCGCTCGGTCGTCCAGGTGGACCTCGACAGCGGGCACGTGCTCTGCGACGACGGCAGCGCCGTCGGCTACGACGTCCTCGTGCTCGCCTCGGGCGTGAGGCTGGCGCCGGAGGAGACCCCCGGACTCACCGGGGACGGGTGGAGCAGGTCCGCCCACAGCTTCTACGACCTCGAGGGATCGGCTCGCCTGGCGGCGGCCCTCGCCTCCTTCGAAGGCGGACGGCTCGTCGTCGCCACCATGGACATGCCGATCGCCTGTCCCGTCGCGCCGCTCGAGTTCTGCTTCCTCGCCGACTGGCACTTGCGCACCCGCGGCCTGCGCGCCAAGGTCGAGCTCGTCTACCTCACGCCGCTCGACGGCGCCTTCACGAAGGCGACCTGCAACCGTGAGCTCGAGGGGCTGCTCGCCGACAAGGGCGTCGAGGTCGTCACCGACTTCACCACCGCAGAGGTGGACCGGGCCAGGCGCCGGATCGTCTCCTACGACGGCCGGGAGGTCGCCTACGACCTCGCCGTCGTCGTCCCGCTCCACGAGGGGGCGGCCTACGTCTCGGCCTCCGACGGCCTCGGCGACGCCCTCGGCTTCGTCCCGGCCGACCCCGCCACCTTGCAGTCGCGGGCGCGGCCGAACGTCTTCGTCATCGGGGACGCAGCCGACCTCCCGGCCCCGAAGGCGGCCTCGGTCGCCCACTTCGAGGGCGCGGTGCTCGAGGCGAACATCGTCGCCTTCCTCGAGGAGCGGCCACCTCCCGCCCGCTTCGACGGTCACGCCAGCTGCTTCATCGAGTCGGGCTTCCACAAGGCGCTCCTCATCGACTACAACTACGACCTCGAGCCGGTGCCGGGTCACTTCCCGGCGCGCGTGGGCCTCCCGCTGCTCCGGCAGTCGCACCTCAACCACCTCGGCAAGCGGGCCTTCGAACAGCTGTACTGGCACGTCCTCCTCCCCGGCCGCGAACTGCCGGGGCTGCGGAGCGACATGCCCGAGTCCGGGAAGCGGCGTGACCTCATCGCCGCCTAGACGAACGGGGGGGCGCACCATGCCCGTGAGGACCTACGCCGGCCGCGCGGTCGAGATCGACGGGGAGGGCTACTTCACCGACCCGGCGACCTGGCGCGAGGAGATGATCCCCGAGATCGCCCGCGACGAGGGACTCGGCGAGCTCACCAGCCACCACCTGCAGGTGGTGACGTTCATGCGCCACGAGTACGAGGAGCACGGCGGCGGGCCCTCGGTGCGCATGCTCGCCAAGACCTCCGGCGTCGGCGTGAAGGAGCTCTACGCGCTCTTCCCGAAGGGCCCGGCGAAGGTGGCGGCGAAGATCGCCGGCATCCCGAAGCCGAGGGGCTGCATCTGATGCCGGCTCCGGCACCAGGCGAGGGCGCCGTCGCCTGCCGGGAGTCTGGGGGGTCGTGAGCCACGAGCTGCACCACACGACCCGGGGGCCCGACCTCCCCTCCATCCCGGGCCGCCGGGGCGATCGCCGGCACCTTCGTCTCCACGGCACCGGCCGGCCCACCCGGTCGAGGCGGCGACCGGCTCGTCCCCGCGGTGCGCGGCATCATCGTGGGCGAATTCGAAGGAGGGCCGCCGGTGGCCGGATCATCTTCACCTGAGACCGCGGGCGGGGGGGCACCCCGCCGCGAGGGGACGACGCTCCTCGAGCGCCTCGCGACGGCCGGGCCGGTGCTCGCCGTCGTCGCCCATCCCGACGACGAGAGCTTCGGCCTCGGAGCCGTGCTGGCGGCCCTCGGGGCGGCGGGCGCCGAGGTGCGGGTGCTCTGCCTCACCCACGGCGAGGCGAGCACCCTCGGCGCCCGCGAGGACCTCGGGCGCCTTCGCGAGGAGGAGCTCCGGGCGGCGGCGGTCCGCCTCGGCCTTGCCGGGGTGAACCTGTACGACTTCCCCGACGGCGGCCTCGCCGCCCTCGAGGACAAGGAGCTGGACGACGTCGTCGAGGCCCATCTCGCCGGCGTGGCGAGCCTCGTCGCCTTCGAGCCTGCCGGGGTCACCGGTCACCCCGACCACGTGGCGGCGACCTCGGCCGCCTGGAGGGCGGCCCGACGCCACGGCCTGGCGGTGCTCGAGTGGGGCGTCGCCCCCGCCGTCGCCGAGCAGCTGAACGCCGAGCTCGGGACGGCCTTCTCGTCCCTCGGGGGCCCGGGCAGCGTCGAGCTGGCGGTCGACCGTGCGGTGCAGCGGGAGGCGATCAGCTGCCACGCCAGCCAGGCCGGCGATAACGTCGTCCTCGAGCGCCGCCTGGCGCTGAGCGTCGACCGGGAACGGGTGCGGCTGCGTGAGCCGGCCGGGCCGAGGAGGAGCTGATGGACGCCACGCAGTGGGACAGCCGGTACGCCACCGCCGACCTCGTCTGGTCGGCCGAGCCGAACCGCTTCCTCACCGCCGAGGTGGCCGGTCTCGCCCCCGGGCGGGCCCTCGACGTCGCCTGCGGCGAGGGACGCAACGCCATCTGGCTCGCCACGGCTGGCTGGACGGCAACCGGCGTCGACTTCTCGGCCGTCGCGCTCGACAAGGCCCGCCGCCTGGCCGCCTCGAGGGGGGTCGAGGTCGAGTGGGTGCTCTCCGACGTCGTGGCCTACTTCGACGACCCGCACGAGTTCGACCTCGTCGCCGTCTTCTACCTCCAGCTCCCCCCGCCCGCCCGCCGCGCCGTGCTGTCGGGAGCCGCGAGGGCGGTCGCGCCGGGAGGGCGCCTCCTCGTCGTCGCCCACGACTCGAGCAACCTCGAGCGGGGCTACGGCGGGCCGCAGGAGCCGTCGGTCCTCTACCGCCCCGAGGACGTGGTGGCGGACCTCGCCGACGCCCTCGAGATCGAGAAGGCGGAGGTCGTGGAGCGGCCCGTCTCGACCGACGAGGGAGAGCGCGTGGCGCTCGATCTGCTGGTCCGGGCCGTCCGCCCCCTCTGAGCCGCCCGGCGCCGCCGGTTGGAATACCCGGCGGGGTATCATGGTTACTCCTTCCGTGGCACCGCCGAGGGTGCCGATGGATCTGGAGGTACACCGACGTGGCGACCACGACCTTGGGCAAGGACAACTTCGAGCAAGTCGTCAGCGACAACGACATCGTGCTCATCGACTTCTGGGCGTCCTGGTGCGGGCCCTGCCGCATGTTCGCCCCGATCTACGAGGAGGCCTCCGAGCGCCACGACGGCATCGTCTTCGGCAAGGTCGACACCGAGGCCGAGCAGGAGCTCGCCGGCGCCTTCAACATCATGTCGATCCCGACCCTCATGGTCTTCCGGGACCAGATCATGCTCTACGCCCAGCCGGGCGCGCTGCCGGGCGCCTCGCTCGAGAAGCTCATCGAGACGGTGAAGGAGCTCGACATGGATGACGTCCGTCGCCAGATCAGCGAGACTGAGCAGGCGAAGTCGCCGTCGGCCAGCTGAGTCACCGGCGAGTGGGGCCGAGCGCCGAGGAGAAGGAGGGCCAGGGATGCAGTTGCCGGACGACGTGACCGACGACGTGAGGAAGCGTCTGCGCCGCGTGGCGGGACAGGTCCAGGGCGTCGAGCGGATGCTCGGCGAGGGCCGCGAGTGCCGTGACGTGCTGGCGCAGCTGTCCGCCGCCACCAAGGCGCTCGAGCAGGCAGGCTTCCGCCTCGTGGCGGCCGGCCTCACCTACTGCCTCGAGAACCCCGAGGAGGCGGAGGCGGACGGGTACGCGCTCGAGAACGTCCAGAAGATGTTCATGAAGCTCGCCTGAGGAGGACCATGCACGGAATCGAGACCACTGTCGACCTGCCCCTGGCGGCGGCCGAGGAGTCGGTGCGAGAGCAGCTGGCGGCGGAGGGCTTCGGGGTCCTCACCGAGATCGACGTCGCCGCCACGTTGAGGCAGAAGCTCGGCGTCGAACGCGCCCCGCTCAAGATCCTCGGCGCCTGCAATCCCGCTCTCGCCCACCAGGCGCTCGGGATCGACCCGGCTGCCGCCCTCGTGCTGCCCTGCAACGTGGTGCTCGAGGCGCTCGACGACGGTCGGACCAAGGTCTCGATCGCCGACCCGGGCGAGCTCATGCCGGGCCCCGAGTTCGAGGCCCTCGCCGGCGAGGCCCGTCAGCGCCTCGAGCGCCTGGCTGGCCGCGTCGGAGCGGCTGCCGCCTAGGCACCTCGGCCAGACTCGCCGAGCCGGCCCCGGTCCCGACGTCCTCGGCGCCGGACGCGGCCCGGCGCCGGGCCGCGACGGCCCGGCCGAGGGTGCGGTTGGCCACATCGGTGAGCAACCGGCCGAGGCAGGTGACGAGACCGGACAACGGCTGGAGGCCGGGGCCGCCGCCGTAGCTCGCACGCAATCCCGCCGACGCGCGCGGTGCGGCCTGAGCGATGTCCTGGCCGAGCGCCGCCCACAGCGCCCCCGCCTCCTGCGGTTGACCGCGAGGCCGTGGCGCATCCGGCCCTCGCCGGCGGAGAACGGCGGGCCGCAGGGCTGCCAGCCCGCCTCGGCGGCGGAGGCGGCGGCGGCGGCGATCTCAGGCTCGATCCCGAAGAGGAGCACACGTACACGTGGGCGTCGGCCGCCACCCCGGCGCTCGGTGGCTCCGTCGCGGTCGGGCACCTCGGGCGGGTAGCCGCCGAGGGAGAGAGCCCCGACCCGAGGGCCACTGTCCGAGGAGCCGCTCGGCTCAGACGCCTCCGCAGCCGGTCGGGGCACGCCCGGGGCCGAGCCAGGAGACGGCGTCGGTGTACCAGTCCCCCGTCGCGGGCTCCTGGACGTAGGCGACCGGAGCCGGCTCACCGGAGGCTATGACCCGGACCGCCTCGAGCAGCCGGTCGACGTCCTCTTCGCTCGTCTGGACCCCTCCGCTCGCCCGGACGGCGCCAGGCATGGCGGAGCGGTCGCCGTGGCGCACCGCGTCCCGGTACCTACCGACCTCGTCGTCGGAGAGGCCGAGGAGCCTCATGAGGTAGGGGTGGGCGCAGAAGCAGCCGTGACGCACCCCGATGCCGAACTCGGCGGAGAGGCGGGCGGCGACGAGGCCGTGGGAGAGGCCGTCGATCTCGAAGGTCGCGACCGGCAGGGTGGCGGTCTCGAGGGACGGGCCGAGGAGGCGCACACCCGCGATCCCAGCGAGCCCGTGCCGGAGGCGGTCGGCGATGGCGGCATCGTGGCGACGGATCGCCGGCCAGCCGATCTCCGAGAGGGCGGCGATGGAGGCGTCGAGCGCGACTGCCCCGACGACGTTCGGGGAGCCGGCCTCCTCCCGCTCGGGCGGCCCCGACCAGATGACCTCGGCGAGGTCGACGAGGTCGACGGCCCCTCCGCCGGCGAGGAACGGGTCGCCCTCGACGAAGGCGGCCCGCGGCCCGACGAGGATCCCGGCGCCGAAGGGGGCGTACATCTTGTGCCCGCTCCAGGCGATGAAGTCAGCAGCGGCCGGCATGGGGGCGTGGGGGGCGAGCTGGGCGGCGTCGACGAAGACGGGGACGCCGCGCTCGTGGGCCGCCCCGATGATGGCGTCGAGATCCGGCTGCCAGCCGGTGATGTTCGAGGCTCCCGTCACCGCCAGCAGGCGCGGGCGCGGCCGGGTCTCGAGGGCGGCGATCACGTCCGCCGGCGAGAAGGTCCCCTCCGAACTGCACTCGACGTAGGTGCAGCTCGCCTGCCGGCGCCAGGGCAGCAGGTTGGCGTGGTGCTCGACCACCGTCGTGACGACGACGTCGTCGCGGCCGAGACCGAGCCGGTAGGCGAGGTGGTTGACCGCCTCTGTCGTGTTCCGGCAGATGATGGCGACGTCGTCGCCGGTCCGCCCGGCGAAGGCGAGCGCTGCCTCCCGGGCGTGCTCGTAGGCGGCCGTCGAGAGCTGG
>JAKACF010000064.1 GCA_021821585.1 Actinomycetes bacterium | reverse complement strand
GGACTCAGTGCCCGGCGGGCCTTAGTCGACGACACGGCCGGAACCGTTCCGTGCGACGGGATGGACACTGCGCGGATTATGACAAAGTGAATCGATCAAATCAAGGGATTCCGTAGAAATGATCCCGTTCCACGACTGAATCGGCAGTCAAAGTCCTTCGTCCCTGCCGGGATGCTCCGTTCACGGATTCCGTGGTCGAAGACGCGGCGGCGGCCTCGACGACCCGGGGACATGCTCTCGAGGGACGGCGGCAGGCCCGGCGGCGGGCGCGTCCGGAGGATCAGTCGCCTCTCACCTCGACGCCCGGGGCTGCCAGACGGCGGCTGCGCCGCCGGTCGCTCAGCGCGACTGCCAGGCGCCGGCCGCCTGCAGGAGGGAGGTGACGCCGGGCGAGAGGGTGCCGGAGACGACGTCGGCGAGGGTCACGTCGTCGAGCACGCTCCGCAGGGCGGCCCGGAGGGCGATCCAGACCTCCTGCAGGTGCTCGGAGGAGCCGCGGTAGCAGGCGTCCTCGGGCCTCTCGTTGCGGACCTCGGCGAGAGGCCCCTCGAGCCGCCGGACCACCTCGCCGAGAGTGACGTCCTCGGCTCGGCGAGCGAGCCGGTAGCCCCCCTCGTTGCCGCGCTGGCTCGAGACGATGCCGACCCGGCGCAGCTCGTTCAGGATGCTGCGGAGGAAGCGGACGGGGATCTCCTGGTCCTTCGAGATCTCGTCCGCGGTGAGGGCCGCTCCGTCACTTGCTGCCAGCGAGCAGAGAGCCCGACAGGCGTAGTCGACCTTGGCCGAGATGTGCACGAGCTGATCTCCTGTCTGGCCCGCACTCTCGGCGGGACGGTCACTCTTCGACGAGCATCTGAGAGTCGACCATCTCGAGGTAGTTCGTCCACGCCGAACGGACGGCCTCACGATGCGCGTCGAGCTCGCCGTCGACCGCCGCCCGGTAGGCGCTCCTCGCATCGTTGACCGACCGCAGGTAGTCCTCGCGGGCGATGGCCATGCTCTCGTTGTACTGCTTTCGTATCTGAGCCGCCGTCTCGTTGTAGGTTGCTCTTGCCTGCGCCACGACGTCCCGGCGCATCGTGGAAGGGGCGTTCGCCACGGCCTGCTTGTAGAGCGCCCAGGCCTCGTCGATCGACTTCCCGTGGGCGTCCTCGGCGGCCGCCTGGGCGGCGTCGTAGGAGGCCCGGGGAGCCTCGAGGGACTTCTCGTAGGACGCCCACGCCCGCTCCACGGCTTCGCGGTAGACCTCCCAGGCGTCGTCGATGATGCCGAGGTACTGGTTGCGCGCCTCCAGATCTGCCGCTCTCGTGTCAGCGTCCCTTGGCATCTGCTCCCCTTCCTCGCCCCGGCAGAACGCTACCGCGGCGCCACCAGCTCGACACAGTGCAGGAACGAGACGCCGAGGTCCGACCACTGACAGCGGTGCTCCCGTCACTCACTGCGCGCAATGCTATCCCGGTGCCGAATCGCATGGAGGACTGTCACGAGGAACCGGCACCGCCGAGCGCCCGCCGGCTCTCGGCGAGGGCCTCGCGAGCGACCGCCCTGCCGCCGCTCGAGCGCCGGAGCAGGCGGCGCCGGGCCGCCTCGACCGCTGCGAGGTAGGGGGAGGGCTCGCGCTCGCTCGCCCGCTCCGAGCCGAACCGTCGTTTCGTCGCGTACGAGCAGTGCAGCTCCTCCTCGGCCCGGGTGCAGGCGACGTAGAGGAGCCGTCGCTCCTCGGCGAGGGCGTCGGCGTCCCGGGCATGCGCGATCGGGACGAGCCCGTCCTCGAGGCCCGTCAGGAAGACCACCGGCCACTCGAGTCCCTTTGCCCGGTGGAAGGTCGACAGCTCGACGGCGTCCGCCCCACCGGCCGGACCGAGCGAGCGGGCACTGGCGGCGGCGAACGAGCGGAACCCGGCTCCCGTCGCGACGGCGTCGGTCCCGAGGTACTCTTCGACGAGCACACCGAGCTCACGCAGGTCCGACGCCGTCTCCTCCGCCTCCTCGTCGGCCGCGCCGTCGGGAGGCGTCGCGCCGGTGAGGTCCTTGGCGAGGGCGGCGAGGGCGCCGGCGCCGGCCGCCTGCTCGAGCTCGGACATGGCCGCCGCGACGTGCGGCCGGCGGAAGAAGCCCGCCTCGGCCGTGACCCGGCACGGGACGCCGAGAGCGGCCAAGGCGTCCTCGAAGGCCCGCAGCTGGGCGTTGGTGCGGGCGAGGACCGCGATCTGGGACCAGCGCCGCCCCGGGCGGTGTGCGAGCCTGACGCGCTCGGCGACACCGGCCGCCTCCTCCCGCTCGGTGGCGTAGACCGTGACGGTGGGCACCGGTCCCTCGGGGAGCGGTCCACCGGCCGGGGCGGGTTGCGCGCCCTCGAGCACCGAGGCGGCCACCTCGAGGATCTCGGCGGTCGAGCGGTAGTTCGTGCCCAGCCGGATGGTGGCGCCACCGGGGAAGTCCTGCGAGAAGCGCCCGATCGCCCGGGGGTCCGCCCCGTTCCAGCCGTAGATCGCCTGGTCGGGGTCGCCCACGACGCAGACGTCCCCGTTGCCGGCGCACCAGGCCTTCAAGAGGGCGAGCTGGGCCGAGTTGACGTCCTGGTACTCGTCGACGAAGACGTGGCGGAACCGCCACCTCGCCGAGGCGGCGAACTCGTGGTCGCTCCCGAGCTCGGCGGCGCACACCGTGAGCAGATCCTCGAAGTCGAGCAGCCGCCTCCTGCGACGCTCTCGCTCGTAGCCGTCGAACCACTCCGCCACCTCGGCGTGGGGGAGCACCGGCTCCCGGCCTGCCTGCGCGGCGGCCCGCGGGTACGCCTCCGGGGTGACGAGGCGGGACTTGGCCCACTCGATCTCGGCTGCGATCTCGTGGACTGGGAGGCCGCCGCCCGCCGCAGCGGCACGCCGCCTCCGGTTCTCGGCCGCAGCCGGAGCAGGAGGCCTCCCCGCCGCCACGGTGTGGAGGAGCCGGGACTTCGAGGAGAGGATCACCGGGGGGGCGAGGCGGCGCTCGGCGGCGAGGCGGCGCAGCTCGGCGAGGGCGACGGCATGGAAGGTGCCGGCCGTCACGGACTCGGGCAGCCCGAGGGCGCCGAGGCGGCCCCGCAGCTCGGCGGCAGCCTTGCGGGTGAAGGTGAGCGCGAGGACGTGGGGGGCGAGCGCCGAGGCGTCGATCACCCGCCAGGCGATCCGCCGCGTGAGCACCCTCGTCTTGCCCGAGCCCGCCCCTGCCAGGATGCACAGGGGGCTGCGAGGCGTCGTGATTGCCTCGATCTGCTCACGGTCGCACCCGGCGAGGAGGTCGTCGGGCCGAAGCGGTCGTCGGGAGGTCGCCACGCGCCAGCACGGTAGCGGAGGCGGCCCGGGGCGGGTCGCCGGGTATGGTGCTCGCCGTGCTGACGTCCTTCGACGGCGGCCGACTGTTCGGCCAGGTTCACGGATCGGGCGCGCCCGTTGTCGTCGCCCTGCACGGATGGGCGCGGGACCACGGCGACTTCGACCTCGTCCTCGGCGGGGCGGCCGCCCGGAACGGGGCCCTCAACGCTGCGGTCGCCCCGCACGACAGCCCCGGGCTCGCGAGGTCCGCCGACGACAGCCCGCTTCCCGATGGCCCGCTGCCCTCGATCGCGCTCGACCTCCCCGGCTTCGGGGGCACCCCGGCCCCCGAGCACGCCTGGGGCTCGCCCGAGTACGGCGACGCGGTCGGTCGCCTGCTCGAGGAGCTCGACCGGCCGGTCGTCCTCGTCGGCCACTCCTTCGGAGGCAGGGTCGCGGTCCAGGTGGCGGCCACCCGGCCCGGCGCCGTCCGCGGGCTCGTGCTGACGGGCGCCCCGCTGTTCCCCGCCTCGAGCGACGCCGGACGGCGCCGGCCCCCGGCGCGCTATCGCCTCGCCCGCGCCCTCGCCCGAAGCGGCCTCGTCGGCGAGGAGCGGCTCGAGGCGCTCCGCCAGCGCTACGGGTCACCCGACTACCGGGCCGCCACCGGAGTGATGCGCGAGGTGCTCGTGAGAGCGATCGCCGAGGAGCGCGAGGAGGCCTACTCGGCTCCGCTCGGGGCCGTCACCGCCCCCGTCGAGCTCGTCTGGGGCGAGCTCGACACCGCCGCGCCGCCCCAGGTGGCCGAACGGATCGTCGCCCACCTGTCGGCGCCCGTCGAGCTCAGCGTGCTCCCGGGCGTCGGCCATCTGACCCCGCTCGTCGCCCCCGGCCGCCTGCGCCAGGTGATCGAGCGACTCCTCGCCGCCTCTGGCGGCCGGGTCGAAGGCCTGTGACCGCCCTCTACGCCTCCGTCCTCGTCCTCACCGCGGCGGGAGCGGCCACCGGGACCCTGCGCTTTCTCCGGGTAGCCCAGCGGGAGCACTACCTCGCCGGTGAGTCGAGCCGCTTCGCCTGGAGGTGGTGGAGCCAGTCACCCGACAACCGGCTCGTCGGCCTCGCCGGGATCCTGGCGGCGCTCGCCTCGTCGTTCTTCCCGCCCGTCGCCGTCGTCGCCGGCGCCGTCTCGGCCGCCGCGCCGCGGCGCCTCGGCCTGCGGGGCCGGACCGGTCGGCTGGCCTGGACCCGACGCCTCACGACGGTGGCGGTGGTGGCCTACGCCCTCGAAGCGATCGCCGTCGGCCTCGGCGCCGTCGGGGGAGGCCTCGGCGGGGCGGACCTCGCCGCCGGGCTCGTTGCCATGCTCGTCCCGCTCGCGGTCGACGGCGCGCTCGTCCTCACCCGCCCGGTCGAGGAGGTGCTCGCCCGGCGCTTCGTGGCGCGCGCCCGCGCCCGGCTCGAACGGATCGCGCCCCTCACGATCGCCGTCACCGGCTCGTACGGCAAGACGACGGTGAAGGGCTACATCGCCCATCTCGTCGGCGGCTACAAGACGGTGCTACCGAGCCCGAAGAGCTTCAACAACCGCGCCGGCCTGGCCCGGACGGTGAACGAGCTCCTCGGGCCCGCGACCGAGGTCTTCGTCGCCGAGATGGGCACCTACGGTCCGGGCGAGATCGCCGACATGTGCTCGTGGGTCCGCCCCGAGATCTCCGTGCTGACGGCGATCGGCCCGGCCCACCTCGAGCGCTTCAAGAGCCTCGACCGCACCCTGGCGGCCAAGTCGGAGATCACCGAGACGGCCCGGGTCGTCGTCGTGAACGCCGACGACGAGCGTCTCGGCGGGCTGGCCCGGGCCCTCTCGGGCTCGGGCCGCAAGGTCATCGGGGCCTCGGGCGCGAGCGAGGTGGCCGACGTCGCCGTGCTGGCCGTCGAGGACGGCCTCGAGCTGAAGCTGGCCGGCCGCCGGGTCGGGGTCGCCTCCCTCGCGCCCGGCGAGGCCCCGACCGCCCTCTCCAACGCGGCCGTCGCGGCGGCTGTCGCCATGGAGGTCGGCGTGCCGCCCGAGGAGGTGCTCGCCCGCCTCGCCAGCCTCCCGGTCCCTGCCAACCGTCTCCAGCGCTACGTCGCCGAAGGCGGGTACGTCGTCCTCGACGACACCTTCAACTCGAACCCGACGGGGGCCCGCCTCGCGCTCCAACGGCTGAGGGACGACCCTGGCGTGAGCCCCTCGGGGCGGCGGGTGGTCGTGACCCCTGGCATGGTCGAGCTCGGTCCGATCCAGCGGGAGGAGAACGCGGCGCTCGGCGAGGCGGTGGCCCGCCTCGCCGACCATGTCCTCGTCATCGCCCGCACCAACCGGGCGGCACTCGCCGAGGGGGCGGCGAGGGCGGGGGCGGGGGCGGCGGCCGTCGTCACCCTCGACCGGCTCGACGAGGCGCTCGAGTGGGTCCGCGCCAACCTCGGGCCGGGCGACGCGGTCCTGTACGAGAACGACCTCCCTGACCACTATCCGTGAGGCGGGCGGACGGCCCCCGTGCGTCCGTACTCGGCAGTCCTGCGACAGATAAGGTGGGCGCCGCCATGAGACGGTCCAATCGTGGCCTTTCGTTCGATGATCGGGGGGCACTCGGCATAACCGGCGCCATCGGCCTTCGGGCCGGCGGCGCCCCCGCGCGGGTCGGGGTGGTCTTCGGCGGCCCGTCGCCGGAGCACGACGTCTCCATCCTGACCGGCCTGCAGGCGGCGAGGGGGCTGCGCGGCGCGCCGAGCATCGGGGAGATCCACTCGCTGTATTGGACCAAGACGGGCGAGTGGTTCGAGGCGCCGAACGGCCGGGAGGCGAGCGACTACGTGAACGGCCCGCCGAACGGCTCGACGCCGCTGCGCCTCGTGGCGGGGGTCGACGGCGGGTTCGTCGTGAAAAAGGGCGGACGGTTCAGCTCCAAAGAGGAGTCGCTCGACCTCGACGCCGTGATCGTCTGCTGTCACGGCGGGCCGGGAGAGGACGGCACCCTGCAGGGGGTGCTCGACCTCTGCAAGCTGCCCTACACCGGCCCCACCCTCGCCGGGGCCCTCATCGGCATGGACAAGCTCGCCTTCTCGGCGCTCATGGCGACGGCGTTCCTCCCGATGTTGACTCGGGTGCCCCTCTACGACGGCTCACCCGCGCCCGGTTTCCCGGGTCCCTACATCATCAAGCCGCGCTTTGGTGGGTCCTCCATCGGCATCGAGGTGGTGTCGGACCACGAGTCGGCCCTCGCCCGGCTGAAGGTCAACCCGCACCTCAAGCGTGGAGCCGTGCTCGAGCCGTACCAGCCCGATCTCTACGACCTGCAGGTGGCCGTCCGCACGTGGCCGGAGGTGCAGCTCTCCGCCATCGAGAAGCCGCTTCGGACCCGGGCGGGCGGCGAGATCCTCGCCTACAGCGACAAGTACGTCGGAGCAGAGGGCATGACCACGGCGCCCCGCGAGCTGCCCGCCCGTATCGATCCCGAGATCGAGCGCCAGATCCGCACCGTCGCCCCCGAGGTGGCGATGCTCTGCGGTGTGCGGGGCGTCGCCCGGATCGACTTCCTCTCCGACGGCGACGCCGTCTACGTGAACGAGATCAACACCATCCCCGGCTCGCTCGGCCGGCACCTGTGGATCGACCCGCCCGTGCCGTTCCCGGCGCTCCTGCTCGAGCTGCTCGGCGAGGCGATCGGCCGGCCGTCGGCGAGCTTCTCGACCGCCGGGGCGGACGGGTCGGTGCTGCGGGTGGCCGGGTCCATCGGGGGGAAGCTCTCCTAGAAGGGGCGAGATCGTGCCCTTCCCTTCCAAGCTGCTCATTCCCGGCGAGGAGATCGTCGTCGAGAGCCACCCGAACTGGTCGGTGCTCGTCCGGCCGGTGTCCGCCTTCGTTCTCGTCCTCGGCGCCTGCGTCGCCGTCGCGGTGGCGTGGAGCTCGGCGCCGATCTGGGTCCTCTACGTGCTCGCCGCCGTGGCGGCCGTGGCCGCTGTGTTCCTCGCGGCCCGGGTGGTCTCCTACCGCTCGAAGCTCCTCGTGATCACCACCTCGAGGGTGATCTACCGCTCGGGAGTCATCCGCCGGACCGGCCGCGAGATCCCGCTCGACCGCATCCAGGACGTCACCTATCACCAGAGCCTGGTCGAGCGCCTGGCGAGGGCGGGCAGCCTGACCATCGAGTCGGCGGGTGCCGCGGGCCAAGAGCCCTTCCCCGACATCCGCCGGCCCGCCGAGATGCAGTCGCTCATCAACCAGCTCGTGAGCGGCGACCGCGACCGGTTCCGGGGGCCGCCTCCCGGGCGGCCCGTCCGCTCGCACCGGGACGAGGAGCCGGCGACGAGCGAGCTTCCCGTCGTCGGCAGCTCCACCGGCCGCACGCCACCGGCGCCGGAGGGCCAGTCGCTCGCCGAGGCGCTGCGCGAGCTCGAGCGGCTGCACGAGCTCGGTGTCATCACCGACGCCGAATTCGCGGTGGAGCGGCGGCGGCTGCTCGGCCTCGACTGAGGCGTCAGCGGCGACGGGCGCCGCTCCCCGGCGCCACGACCCAGTGCCGCCGGCTCCCCAGCCGGCGCCCGAGCACGCCCGGCCGGGCGAGGGCGAGGGCGCAGCCGCCGAAGCCGGCGCCGGTGAGGCGAGCGCCGAGGACCCCGGGGAGCCCTTGAAGCCACGCCACGAGCTCGTCGAGCTCGGGCACCGAGACCTCGAAGTCGATGGCGAGGCTCCGGTGGCTCTCGTCGAGGAGGTGGCCGGCCTCCTCGAGCTCGGCCCGCTCGAGCATGCCGGCAAAGGCGAGCACGCGGGCGTTCTCGCTCACGACGTGCCGGGCGCGCCGGCGGATCACCGGGTCGGCGATCCCGTCGACCTGGCGCGGCGAGACATGGCGCAGCGGCCCGAGAAGGCGTGCGGCCTCGGCGCACTCGGCTTCTCGGAGGCCGTAGGCGCTCTCGCTCACCGATCGGCGCACGCCGCTGTCGACGACCACGAACTCGACCTCGTCGACGGGCACCTCGACGTGGCGCACCTCGAGCGAGCCGCAGTCGAGCAGCATGGCATGGCCCCTTTGGCCGGAGACGATGGCGAGCTGGTCGAGGATCCCTGTCCTCACCCCGGTGGCGAGCTGCTCGGCCCGCTGGCAGGTGAGGGCGAGCTCCCGCCCCGCCTCCTCGGCGCCGAGGGCGAGCGCCAGCGCGACCTCGAGGGCGGCGCTCGAGCTGAGACCCGCACCGACGGGGAGATCGGAGGAGAGCTCCGCCTTGCCGCCCCATGCCGGCCGGGCGAGGGCGATGACCGCCGCGGCGTAGCGCCCCCACTCCGGCAGGACCATGGCGATCTCGAGGGGCTCGGCCGGGATCGAGAGCGCGATGCGGGCCGCCTCGCGCTCGAGCGAGGAGGTGACCTCGACGGCCGTCGCCGACGGGTCCGGCAGGAAGGACGCCTCGGTGCCGAGCTCGACGGTCATCGGCATCGCGAACCCGCCGGTGTAGTCCGTGTGGTCGCCGATCAGGTTCACGCGCCCGGGGGCGAAGGCGACGACCCGCTCGTCGACCGGGAGCCCACCGGTGGACATCGCGGCGCGACGTCAGCTCTCGAGCACGCTGCGGTCGCCGGCGCGCAGTCCCTCGATCAGGCGGCGGTAGGTGCCCGCCGCGTCGCCTCCCATGGAGTCCCGCTGGCTCCAGGCGAGCCCGCGTTCCCGGTCGACGCCGAACAGGCCGAAGCGGGGCTCGTAGCTTCCCCACTCGTAGTTGTCCGCCAGGCACCAGTGCCAGTAGCCGGTGACCGGGAGGCCACCGGCGACGGCGTCCGCCAGGGCCGCCAGGTTCTCGGTCAGGTACCGCTCTCGCGTCCAGCCGTCGAGACGGGGGTAGGAGCGGCCGCGCCGCACCCGGTTGCAGAGGCCGTTCTCGACCACCCAGAGGTCGAGGCCGGGCTCGAGGTTCGCCTGGGCGTACTCGACGAGCCCGGCGGGATCCGGCGGGTCGTCCCACAGGGGACGGTCGACGGCCGGCCATCTGCCGCCCGCGGTGGTCGAGAAGGGGAGCTGGAGGTGAGAGGCCGTCTCGGGGTCGTAGTAGTCCAGCTGGACGACGTCGACGGTCCGTGGGTACGGGCTCGAGTAGATGGCCTCGACCGCTCTCGGGAAGGCGGCCACGGGGTCGACCAGGCGGGCCGAGAGCCGCCGGAGCGCCTCCTCGGCCACCGGCCAGCGGCGGTTCGTGCCCGATCGGGCGGCCGCGGTGGCGTACCACTGCCGGCGCCGCTCGGACAGGTGGGCTCCGAGCTCGTGCCTGTCGACCTCGCGGGAGCGGGCGAGCAGGAGGTCGAGGAGGAGCCGGTCGAGCTCGTAGATCGAGAAGTTGCAGTTGTTCGTGCTCACGACCGCGTCGGGCAGGCGCGACTTCACCTCGCCGTAGGCGAGGACGTGGGCGGCGAGGAGGTGGTCCGCCGCTCGCAGGGCGCTCCGGCCGTCGACGCGGCTCCCCGGCGGGAAGGCCCCGAGGACGAAGCTCATGAGGGCGAGGACGTTGATCTCGTTGAGGGTGACATAGAGGCGGCACCGGTCACCGAGGCGACCGACGACCTCGGCGGCGTAGGCGGCGAAGCGCTCCGGGGCGTCGGTCTCGCACCACAGGCGCTCTCCGGCCCAGTCGGGGTGGGTGAAGTGGCAGAGCGTGAGGAGCGGCTCCATGCCCCGGTCCCTGCAGGCGGCGAGGATGGCGCCGTAGCGCTCGAAGGCGTCGTCGTTGTACTCCCCCTCGCGAGGCTCGAGGCGCGCCCACTCCACCGAGAGGCGGAACGAGTCGATGCCGAGCGAGGCCGCCGCGTCCAGGTGCGCCTCGTAGTGGTCGAAGAACTGGACGGCGAGGCCCGACGGCTCGACACGGCCGTCGCGCTCCCAGGAGAACCAGTTGTTGCGCGGCTCCCCGGGGCCGTTGAAGCCGCCCTCCACCTGGAAGCCGGCCGTCGCCACACCGAACCGGAACTCCTGTGGCACGAGCGGATCCACCGCCCGACATTGTCACACGGGCCGCCGCCGCGCCGCCCCGGTTTGCGCCAGGGGTCGGCGGAGGGAAGCATTCCGCCATGCCGAGTGTGGACGCGAACGGCATCGAGCTCTTCTACGAGAGCGTCGGTGATCCCTCTCACCCTCCGCTGCTCCTCGTCTCGGGGCTCGGGATGCAGCTCGTCGAGTGGGGCGAGGAAGTGATCGAGCGCTTCGCCGCCGAGGGATTCCGGGTGATCGCCTACGACCACCGCGACGCCGGCCTGTCGACCCACATGGTGGCGGCGGGCATGCCCGACCTCATGGCGCTGCTCTCGGGGGGCGAGGCCGGCCTCGCCTACGGCCTGTCCGACATGGCGCTCGACGCCGCCTGCCTCCTCGACGCGCTCGGCATCAGGGCCTGCCACGTCGTCGGGGTCTCGATGGGTGGCATGGTCGCCCAGCAGCTCGCCATCGACCAGCCCGACCGCGTGCTCAGCCTCTGCTCGATCATGTCGACGACGGGCGCACCGGGCGTCGGCGCGCCGAGCGAGGAGGCCGCCGCCGCGCTGTTGCGACCGGCCCCCCGGACGAGACAGGAGGCGATGGGCCAGGCCGTCGAGACCTGGAAGATCATCGGCTCCCCGCACTTCCCGATCGACGAGGACCGCGAGCGGGCGCTCGCCGGGGCCGCGTGGGACCGCTCGAATGACCGCTCCGGCGTCGCCCGCCAGCTGGCGGCGATCCTGACGGCTCCCGACCGGACGGCCGCCCTCGGCGCCCTCAGAGTGCCGACCCTCGTCATCCACGGCGGTCTCGACCCGCTCGTCGACGTGAGCGGCGGTCGGGCGACGGCCGCCGCCGTGCCCGGAGCCCGCCTCCTCGTGGTCGACGAGATGGGGCACCACGCCCCGCCGGCGCTGTGGGACCGCCTCGTCGCCGAGATCGTCGCCAACGCCACCGCAGCCGCGCCGTGAGCGACGGCCGGCGCCGACCGGGTCCGCTCTCGGGCGTGAAGGTGATCGAGCTCGCCGGCATCGGTCCCTGTCCCTTCGCCGCCATGGTGCTCGCCGACCTCGGCGCCGACGTGCTCAGGGTGGAGCGCGCCGAGGCGGTCGGCGACGCGCCTCCCCCCGGTGTCCGCTGGGACGTCCTGCAGCGTTCGAAGAGGTCGGTCGGCGTCGACTTGAAGACAGAGGACGGGGTCTCGCTCGTCCTCGAGCTGGCAGACGGCGCCGACGTCCTCCTCGAGGGCTTCCGGCCCGGGGTCACCGAGCGGCTCGGGCTCGGCCCCGAGGAGTGCCTGCGGCGCAACCCGAGGCTCGTCTACGGGCGGATGACCGGGTGGGGGCAGACCGGTCCGCTCGCCGACCGCGTCGGCCACGACATCGACTACATCGCCCTCGCCGGGGTCCTCGGCGCGCTTGGGCGGGCCGGCGAGGCGCCGGTGCCGCCCTGCAACCTCGTCGGCGACTTCGGCGGCGGCGGGATGCTGCTCGCCCTCGGCGTGGCGACCGCCCTGTTCGAGGTGGCCCGTGGCGGCGCCGGCCAGGTCGTCGACGCCGCCATGGTGGACGGGGCGGCCCTTCTCTTCTCGATGATGTGGTCCTT
>JAKACF010000063.1 GCA_021821585.1 Actinomycetes bacterium | reverse complement strand
TGGGCGGCGAGGTGGAAGACCACCTCGGGGCGGCGGCGCGCGACGAGCTCGTGGAAGTCCGGCGCACCGATGTCGAGGTGGTGGAAGCGGAAGCGCCCCCCCGAGCTCCTCGCCTCGGACAGGTTGGCGAGCGACCCGGTCGAGAGGTCGTCGACGACGTCCACCTCGTGACCTTCGGCGAGCAGCCGGTCCGTGATCGTCGAGCCGATGAAGCCGGCACCGCCGGTGACGAGGCAGCGCATCATCCGGTCGCGCTCCTGAGGGCCTCTCGGCTGCGACCCGGCAGGACGCGGCGGGCTCATGTCGTCGGGAATCTGGCGGCCTCGAGGCGGGCGCCGCCCGGCACCTGCGCCCCGCAGCCGAGGACCGAGTAGCCCGTGACCTTCGAGGACTCCCCCACGACCGCCCCCGGGCCGACGATGGAGTGCTCGACGACAGCCCCGGTCCCGACGCGGGCGCCCTCCATCACCATCGAGGCGGACACCCGGGCGCCCCGCTCGAGGACGGCGCCGGCGGACAGGACCGACTCGGAGAGCTCGGCCCCGGCCGCCACCCGGGCACCTGGACCGACGAAGCTCGCCGGCTCGAGCACACCTTCGATGACGGCGTCCTCGGCCACGAACAGCCCGGCGCGAAGCATCGGCACGCCCGGCAGCGATCGGGGCGTCCGCCGGCCGCGCAGCACGTCGAGGGACGCCTGCAGGAACTTCTCGGGCGTGCCGGTGTCGAGCCAGTAGGTGTCCGACGCCAGTGCGTAGAGCGCCTCCTTGCCGACGAGCGCCGGGAAGATCTCCCGTTCGATCGAGACCCTCCTGCCCGACGGGACCATGTCGAGCACCTCCGGCTCGACCACGTAGCAGCCGGCGTTCACGAGGTTGGTCGGGGCGGTGCCCGCTGCAGGCTTCTCGATGAAGGCCTCGACCCTCCCGCTGGCGTCGGTCGGCACCACTCCGAAGGCGGACGGGTCCGCCACCGGCGTGAGCTGGATCGTGGCCAGCGCCCGGCGCTCCCGGTGGAACGCCACGAGCCGGCTCACGTCGAAGTCCGAGAGGACGTCCCCGTTCACGACGAGGAAGGTGTCGGTCACCCCGGCCGAGGCCGCCGCGTAGGCGATGGCGCCGGCGGTGTCGAGGAGGGTGGGCTCGACGGCGTAGTGGAGCCGGGCGCCGGCCACCTCGTCGCCGGGGAAGGCCCGGAGGAAGGCGTCGGGCCGGTAGCCGAGCGAGAGGACCACGCGCCTCACGCCCCGCGGGACGAGCCACTCCACCACGTGCTCGACCATCGGCCGGTCCACGACCGGCAGCATCTGCTTGGGGATGTCGTAGGTGAGCGGTCGGAGCCGGGTTCCCTCGCCGCCGAGAAGGACGACCGCGTCCATCAGCCGCCGCTTGGCGACGAGGTGGTCGTCTTCGTCGTCGCGCTCGAGGACGACGGCACGCTCGGGGGCAGGACGGTGGACGGCGTCACGGGAGCCGCGCCCGCCGGTGCGAGCCCACGGGGGTTGGCGACGAGGAAGTCGGCGATGGCCTTGGCCGAGGCGGGCCTCGGGATCGGGGCGCCCTTCGGCAGGAAGGCGATCGTGATGAGCTCGCCGTTGCGGAAGCGGATGGAGGACGGGTTGGTGACGAGCGTCCCGGTGCGGGCGGAGGGGCTCTGCCACGTCTTCACCTGGACGACGCCCGTCTTGCCCTCACAGCTCTGGCCGTTCTTGAACAGGCGCGGCTTGGCCACCGCCGCGGTCGTCGAGGTCGTGGTGCTCGAGGGGCTCGTCGTCGTGGTCGAGCTCGAGCCGGTCGTCGAGGTCGTGGTGCTCGAGGGGCTCGTCGTCGTGGTCGTGGTCGGCGGCGTGCCGGGGAGCTGGAGCTCGGTCGGGGTGAGAAGGACGCTCGAGGTGAGCAGGAGGTTCTCGAGGCTGGCGTTCTTGCCCGAGTAGGAGGCCGGGTTGGCCGACAGCGCCGGCTCGATGGTGACCACCCCGTGCCCGTCGCTCGAGAAGGCCTGCTGGGTCGTCGAGGCGGGCAGGTACTCGGTCCTGCCGCACAGGTCGAGCGCCAGGCCGATCTTCCACTGGTTGTTCTTGGTCGGCGGGAGGTTCGAGCGGCTCTTCGAGGCCGCCGCCAGGGGGTGCTGCATCTCCCAGCGGCTGTAGGCGACGAGGCCGACCCCGAGGACGCAGATGAGCATCAGGGTGACCCACCATCCGTACGGCGTCTGACGCCGGTACGTCCGGCCGCCGCCGACGGCTGCGGCGCGCGCGACCCTACGACTGAAGTTCTCCCCGGGCACGGTGCCTCACTTTAGCCGTGGGGGCGACCATCTCCCGAACGGGGCGGAGGAGGTGCTCGCCCCAGGCGAGCACGAGCCGGGCGAGGAGCCCGCCGCCCATGAGCGGCAGGAGGAGGCGCTCGCGGCCGGGTGCGCTCCGGCTGGCGAAGCGCCACATCGAGCGGTGGTGGGCGAGCAGCATCCGGTAGGGGTGCTGGGAGGCGGAGCGCCCCTGCTCGTGGACCACCTCGGCGGCCGGCTCGTACCAGGCTCCCCAGCCCGCCCGGTGCAGCCGCCAGGCGAGGTCGACGTCCTCGACGTACATGAAGTAGCCCTCGTCGAAGCCCTCCACCGAGTCGAAGGCGAGGCGCCTCACGAGGAAGAAGGCGCCCGAGACCCAGTCGGCCGGCCGGGAGAGGTGCTGGTCCTCGCCGAGGTGGCGGTACCGCCTCGTCCAGGGGTTGCCGCCCCAGAACAGGCCGATGAAGGCGTGCCCGACGGCGTCGCCGAGGCTCGGGAAGGCCCGCCCGGAGGGGTAGACGTCCCCGTCGGCGTCCCTGATGAGCGGGCCGACGAGGGCGAGGGTGGGGTCCCGCTCGAGCCGCTCGACGAGGCGGGCGACCGCCCCCGGGGAGACGACGAGGTCCGGGTTGCACACGAGCAGGTGCTCGGCGCTCGTCGCCGCCGCGCCGAGGTTGGCGGCCGCCCCGTAGCCGAGGTTGCTCCCGGCCTCGAGGATCCGCACCCCGGGGATCCCCGCGCGGCGCAGCTCGGCGAGGGAGCCGTCGCTCGAGGCGTTGTCGACGACGACGATCTCCGCCAGGTGCTCGCCGGCGAGGCTCCGGACGCAGGCGGACAGGGCGCTGCCGGCGTTGTAGTTGACGACGACGGCGGCGACGGGGAGCCCGGGGGCGCTCACACGAGCTCTCCGACGACGGCCTCGAGCGACTCCTGCCAGGGCGGGAGCAGGCCATCGCCCGACAACCTGAGAGCGGCGTTGTCGAGGACCGAGTTCGCCGGCCGGGGCGCCCTCCGCGGCGGCTCGAGCTCGGCCGTCGTGATCGGCTCCACCCGCGAGGCGTCGAGGCCGGCGAGGCGGAGCACCTCGCAGGCGAAGCCGAACCAGGTCGTCTCGCCGGCGTTGGTGACGTGGAACAGGCCGGGTCGCCTGGCGAGCCCGAGCTCCACCATCTTGCAGGCGAGGTCGGTCGCCACCGTCGGCGAGCCCCGCTGGTCGTCGACGAAGCGGAGCGGCCCTTCGGACCGGGCGAGGCGGAGCACCGTGCGGGCCATGTTGGTCCCTTCGGTGCCCACCACCCAGGAGGTGCGCAGCGTCGTCCAGGCGGGGTCGACCTCGAGCTCGCCGGCCCGCTTCGACCGGCCGTAGACCGAGAGCGGGTTCGGCTCGTCCCACTCGGCGTAGGGGCGTGCCAGCCTGCCGTCGAAGACGTAGTCGGTCGAGACGTAGACGAGGTGGGCGCCGACGAGCCGGGCCGCCTCGGCCACGTGGCGGGTGCCGAGGGCGTTCACGCGAAAGGCGCGGTCGGGATCGTCCTCGCAGGCGTCGACCGCCGTCCAGGCGGCCGCGTGGAAGATCACGTCCGGCTCGGACCCGGCGACGAGCGAGAGCACCCGGTCCCGCAGGCCGACCTCGAGCAGGCCGTGGTCGGCGGCGACGACCTCGACCGGGTCCCGCCGGCGCCCGGCCGCGAGCTCGTGCAGGCGGCGGACGACCGCCGCGCCGACCTGGCCGCCGGCGCCGGTGACGAGGACGCGCATCGCTCAGGGTCGGTCGCCGCGCCAGGCCGTCTCGACGACCGGCGATCGCCCGAGGAGGGGGCGCCACCACGAGGGGTTGTCCCGGTACCAGTCGACCGTGGCCGCCAGGCCCTCCTCGAAGGCCACGGTCGGCTCCCAGCCGAGCTCCCGGCGGATCTTGCTCGAGTCGAGCAGGTAGCGGCGGTCGTGGCCGGGGCGGTCGGGGACGATCGTCTTCAGGCTGTCGGGCTGGCCCGTGGCCGCCAGGACGGCGTCGGCCACCTCGGCGATGGAGGCCTCCCTCCCCGATCCGACGTGGTAGGTCTCGCCGAGCCGGCCGCGCTCGAGGACCGCCTCGACCGCCCTGCAGTGGTCGAGCACGTGCAGCCACTCGCGGCGGTTCTCGGTCGACTGGTAGAGCGGGAGCGGGTCCCCCGACAGCGCCCGGGTGGCGAACAGCGGGATGACCTTCTCGGGGAACTGGTACGGCCCGTAGTTGTTGCAGCAGTTGGTGATGGTGACCGGCAGCCCGAAGGTCTCGGCGTACGAGCGGACGACGTGGTCGGAGGCCGCCTTGGAGGCGTTGTAGGGCGTCCGGGGCCGATAGGGCGACTCCTCGTCGAAGGAGTCCGGGCTGTCGAGGGCGAGGTCGCCGTAGACCTCGCAGGTCGAGATGTGGTGCAGCCGGGCGACCCCGGTGCGTCGCGCCGCCTCGCAGAGCGACTGGGTGCCGAGGACGTTGGTCCGGAAGAAGCGGGCGGGGTCGAGGACGGCGAGGGAGTTGTGGCTCTCGGCGGCGAAGTTGACCACGGTGTCGATCGACTCGGCGCCGAGGGTGGACTCGACGAGGTCCTGGTCGCCGATGTCGCCGTGGACGAAGGAGATCTCCCCCGCCTCCTCGAGGTCGGCCAGGTTGTCGCGGTTGCCGGCGTAGGTGAGGGCGTCGTAGACGACGACGGCGTCGCCCGGGTGCCGCTCGCGCCAGTACCGGGCGAAGTTGGACCCGATGAAGCCGGCGCCGCCGGTGACAAGCATTCGCACGCCGCGAGAGGCTAACCGGCCCTGCCGGCGGTGCCCGTGCGCACGTGGACGACGTCGCCCGAGTCGACAGGACGCGCCCCCGACGCCGTCTCGACGACGAGCCTGCCCCGCTCGTCGATATCGACGGCGCGCCCGAGCAGCGTCTCGGCCGGGAGCTCGACACGCACGAGCTGGCCGAGGGTGGCACAGCGCCGCAGGTAGTCGGCCCGCAGGGCCGACGCCTCGCCCGAAGGGCGCGGCCCACCGGGCTGGAGGCGCTCCCAGCGCCGGTGCACCCCGGCGAGGAAGGCGGCCGTCAGCGCCTCGAGGTCGACCGGCGACCCGGCGACTTGGTCGAGCGAGGTGGCCGAGGCGGCGAGGACGGCGGCGTCCGGGTCGCCCTCGGGCGGGAAGCCGGGCGGCCAGTTGGCGTTGAGCCCGATGCCGACGACGAGGGCGCCGTCGGGCGCGGCCTCGGACAGGACGCCGGCCACCTTGCGCTGCTCCGGCCCGGCGAGCAGGTCGTTCGGCCACTTGCAGGCGCACTCGACGCCGGCCGAGGACGACGACGCGTCGGCCGCCGACAGGGCGACGACGAGGGGGGCGAGATGCCAGTGCTCGGCCGGCCAGGCGGGCCGGAACAACAGCGAGCACAGCAGCGAGCCGCCGGGGTGACCCACCCAGCGCCGGCCGAGCCGCCCCCGGCCGGCACGCTGGCGGGCGGCGATGACGACGGTGCCCTCCGGGGCCCCGGCGGCTGCCCGCCGCATGAGCTCGGTGTTGGTGGAGTCGACCTCGACGAGGCGCTCGGGACGGAGAAAGGGGCGCCAGGAGGACCGGCGCGGGTCGGCCGGGGTAGCCTGCTCGGTCGAGCCCTCCCCCGCCGCGTCGTCCACGAAGAGGTCGTCCGGCACCGGGAGGACACTAGGACGAGGAAGGGGAGACGTGTTCGACAAGGTGCTCATCGCCAACCGTGGCGAGATCGCCGTGCGGGTCATCCGTACCTGCCGGGAGCTCGGCATCGCGACCGTGGCCGTCTACTCCGACCTCGACCGCGACGCCCTGCACGTCCGTCTGGCGGACGAGGCCTACGCCCTCGGCGGCCAGACGGCGGCCGAGAGCTACCTCAACACCGAGGCGATCCTCGACGCCCTCCGGCGCAGCGGAGCCCAGGCCGTGCACCCCGGGTACGGCTTCTTCTCGGAGAACGCCGCCTTCGCCCGGGCGATCGCCGAGGCCGGCGCCGTCTTCATCGGGCCGCCCCCCGAGGCGATCGAGATCATGGGCGACAAGATCAGCTCCCGGCTGGCGGCCGAGCGCGCCGGGGTCGCCGGGGTGCCGGGCCGGAGCGAGCCGCTCACCGACGCCTCCGAGGTGATCGCCTTCGGCGAGGAGCACGGCTGGCCCGTCGCCATCAAGGCCGCCTTCGGCGGAGGCGGGCGGGGGATGAAGGTCGTCGCCTCCCCCGGCGACGCGGCGGACGCCATGGAGTCCGCCCAGCGCGAGGCCACCGCCTACTTCGGCCGGCCCGAGGTCTATCCCGAGAAGTACCTCGAGTGGCCCCGCCACATCGAGATGCAGGTCTTCGCCGACGGGCACGGCAACGCGCTCTGGATCGGCGAGCGCGACTGCTCCTACCAGCGGCGGCACCAGAAGCTCGTCGAGGAGTCGCCGGCACCCGACTTCCCCGACGAGGTGCGCCAGCAGATGGGGGAGGCGTCGGTCCGCATCTGCCACGCCTGTGCCTACGAGGGCGCCGGCACGGTCGAGTTCCTCTACGAGGACGGCCGCTTCTACTTCCTCGAGATGAACACCCGCCTGCAGGTGGAGCACCCGGTGACCGAGCTCGTCACCGGCATCGACCTCGTCGCCCTGCAGCTGCGGGTGGCGGCGGGCGAGCCCATCGGCTTCACCCAGGAGGACCTCGCGGCGCGGCGGCGGGGGCACGCCATCGAGTGCCGGGTGAACGCCGAGGACCCCGCCGGCGGGCGCTTCCTGCCGAGCCCGGGGCGGATCGCGGCCTTCCGGCCACCGGACGGCTTCGGCACGCGCACCGACGCCGGCTACGAGTCCGGCGACGAGGTGAGCCAGTTCTACGACAACCTCGTCGCGAAGGTCGTCGTCTGGGGCGAGGACCGCGAGACCGCACGGCGGCGGATGCTGCGTGCCCTCGACGAGACCCTCGTCGAGGGCATCGCCACGACCATCCCGGCGCACAAGGCGATCCTCTCCCACGACGACTTCGTGAGCGCCGCCCACTCGACCCGCTGGGTCGAGGAGCGCCTCGACCTGTCGGGGGTGACGGCGGCGGCCACGGCCGGTGCCCGGCCCGAGGAGGGTGAGCGCCGCGTGCTGAGAGAGGTCGACGCCGAGGTCGACGGCCGGCGCTACCGGGTGAAGCTCTGGGTGCCCCAGTCGGAGGCGGGGACGGCCGTGTCCCCCCAGGCGGCGGCCGGCTCGCCGGCGGCGAAGCGGGCGGGCCCGCGTGGCCGACACGGCTCGGGCGGACCGGCCATGGGCGGCGACGGCAAGGTCACCGTCCCCATGCAGGGGACCATCGTGAAGGTGCTCGTGGCGGAGGGAGACAGCGTGGAGGCGGGCCAGACGCTCTGCGTCCTCGAGGCGATGAAGATGGAGAACCCGGTGAACGCCGACCGGGCCGGCGTCGTGAAGGAGCTGCGGGTGAAGCCCGGGGACGCCCTCGGGGCCGGCGACGTCGTGGCGGTGCTCGAGTGAGCGCCCCGGCGGCGACAAAGGACCGCCTCGCCTCGGCGGTGTCGGCCGACGGCGAGGCGCTCGTCGGGCTCAGCCACCGCATCCATCAGCATCCCGAGCTCGGCTTCGAAGAGGAGCAGGCGTCGACCTGGTGCGCCGAGATGCTCTCCGAGGCCGGCTTCACGGTGGACCGGGGGGTCGCCGACCTGCCGACCGCCTTCTCGGCGACCGCCGGGTCGGGTCCCTTCACGGTCGCCATCTGCGCCGAGTACGACGCCCTGCCCGGCATCGGGCACGCCTGCGGGCACAACATCATCGCCTCGGCCGCCGTCGGTGCGGGGCGGGCACTGGCGGCGGTGGCGGACGATCTCGGCCTGAGCGTCCGGGTGCTCGGGACGCCCGCCGAGGAGGGCGGCGGCGGCAAGGTGGTCATGATGGAGCGGGGCGCATTCGACGGCGTCCACGCCGCCATGATGGTGCACCCCGCCCCGGGCGAGCTGGACCGCATGCCCTGCCTCGCCGTCGAGCACTACGACGTCGTCTACCGGGGCAAGGAGGCGCACGCCTCCGCCTATCCCCATCACGGGATCAACGCGGCGGACGCCCTCACCGTCGCCCAGGTGGCCATCGGGCTGCTCCGCCAGCACGGCGAGGACCACGACCAGGTGCACGGCATCGTCACCCTCGGAGGAATGGCCCCGAACATCATCCCGGCGCTCACCAAGGCGAAGTACTACGTCCGGGCGCGCACCCTCGAGCGCCTCGAGGAGTGGTCGCCGAAGGTGAGGGCCTGCTTCGAGGCCGGGGCGATCGCGACCGGGGCCTCGCTCGAGATCCTGCCGCAGGGGCCCACCTACTCGGAGTTCCACACCGACGAGGAGATGGCGGCCCTCTACGTGCGCAATGCCGAGGCGCTCGGCCGCAGCTTCCCCCCGCCGGGGGGAGTCACGATGAGCGGCTCGACCGACATGGCCAACGTCTCGCTCGCCATCCCCTCGATCCACCCGATGGTGAGCCTCGACTGCCTGCCGGCCGTCAACCACCAGCCGGAGTTCACCGCCGCCGCCGCCTCACCGGCCGCCGACAGGGCGGTGACCGACGGGGCCATAGCCATGGCCTGGACGGTGGTCGACCTCGCGACCGACGAGAGCCAGCGGGAACGGCTGACGGCGGAGGCCTACTCGGCGGGCCGGTCCGCCACGGCGTGACGGGCGAGGTCCACGTCGGCAATGGCGACGTGGACCGCTGCGAGCGGCGGGGTTGGCTGCCCGGCCGCCTCACGCAGGCCGGCGGCGCCCGCCACGAGACCGGCGTCGGGGAGGTGGGGAGTTCACCCCGCAGGCGAGGAGCGGCCCGAGCCGGTGGCGTCGGAGCCGAGGAGCCTCCTCGTGGACGGACGCTTCACGGTGAGATGCCCTCCCCCAGGCGGCCCGCCCTTCGGGCGGCTCCCCGGGCCCGGCCACGCCGCCGAGGGAGCCGGCCGCTCCGGGGAGGTGCGCCATGACCTCGCTCACCGTCCGCTCGGCACAGGGGTCGGCGCCCCGAGCTGGCGGACAGGGTGGTCACCTGGGCAGGCTGCGATCGCAGGGGCCTCCGGCCCGTCCGGGGGCGCCTGGCAGCCGGACCGCTGCCCGGCGGCACCGTCAGCGCGCCGGCTGGTAGACCCCGAAGACCTCCCGCAGCACGTCGGAGACCTCCCCGAGCGTCGCCTCGGCCGCCAGGGCTGCCCTCATCGGCACGAGGAGGTTCTGGGTCCCGCGGGCGGCCGACGCCACGTCCGCCAGGGCGGCCCCGACCGCCGCCTGGTCGCGCCGGGCCCGCAGCGCCCGCAGGCGCTCGACCTGAGCGTGCTGCAACGCCGGGTCGATCGGGAAGACCTCCGGCTCCTCCGCGTCGGACTCGACGAAGCGGTTGAGGCCGACGACGACCTTCTCACCCGAGTCGACCGCCTTTGCGTAGGCGTACGCGGCCTGCTCGATCTCGTCCTGGAGGAAGCCCTGCTCGATGGCGACGACCGCGCCGCCCATGGCGTCGATCCGCTCGAGGTACTCGGTCGCACGGCGCTCCACCTCGTCGGTCAGCGACTCGAGGTAGTAGGAGCCCGCCAGGGGATCGACCGTGTCGGCGGCGCCCGACTCGTAGGCGAGGACCTGCTGGGTGCGTAGCGCCAGCTTCGCCGCCCGAGTCGTCGGCAGGCCGAGCGCCTCGTCGAAGCCGTTGGTGTGGAGGCTCTGGGTGCCGCCGAGGACGGCCGAGAGCGCCTGGGTGGTCACGCGGACGACGTTGTTCTCGGGCTGCTGGGCCGTGAGCGTCGAACCGCCCGTCTGGGTGTGGAAGCGCAGCCGCGTGGAGCGCTCGCTCGTGGCGCCGAAGCGCTCGGTCATGATCCGGGCCCACATCCTCCGGGCGGCTCGGAACTTGGCCACCTCTTCGAACAGGTTGTTGTGGGCGTTGAAGAAGAAGCTGAGCCGGCCGGCGAAGTCGTCCACCCCGAGGCCGGCCCGGATTGCCGCCTCGACGTAGGCGATGCCGTCGGCGAGGGTGAAGGCGAGCTCCTGGACGGCCGTCGACCCGGCCTCGCGGATGTGGTAGCCGGAGATGGAGATGGTGTTCCAGCCCGGCACCCGTTCGGCACAGTAGGCGAAGGTATCGGTGACGAGGCGCATCGACTGGCGGGGGGGGTAGATGTAGGTGCCCCTCGCGACGTACTCCTTCAAGATGTCGTTCTGGATCGTCCCGCTCAGCTTCTCGGCCGGCACGCCCTGCTCCTCGGCGGCGAGCTCGTAGAGCAGGAGCAGGATGGCGGCAGTGGCGTTGATGGTCATCGAGGTCGAGACCTCGCCGAGCGGGATGCCGTCGAGCAGGCGCCGCATGTCGGCGAGCGAGTCGATCGCCACGCCGACCTTGCCCACCTCCCCCTCGGCGCGGGGGTGGTCCGAGTCGTATCCCATCTGGGTGGGCAGGTCGAAGGCGCACGAGAGCCCCGTCTGGCCCGCCTGGAGGAGGAATTTGAACCGCTCGTTCGTGGCCTCGGCCGTGCCGAAGCCTGCGTACTGGCGCATGGTCCACAGCCGACCCCGGTACATGTCCCGCTGGACGCCGCGGGTGTAGGGGAACTCGCCGGGCTCGCCGAGCGCCCGCCCGGGGTCGAAGGAGGCGAGGTCGTCGGGCCCGTAGCAGCGCCGGATCTCGATACCCGAGTCGGTCTGCCGACTCCCACCCTGAGCTGCCATCGGTAGTCAGGGGCGCGGTGCCGTGATGGCCCGGTTCCCCATCCCCCTTTCGAGCGGTTCTCCCGCATACAGCTCACCGACGGTCACTCTGGACATGGTGAGGCTGCCTTCGGATATCGGATAGTGCCCATGAGCTTGTGCAGGCCCTGGTCGTGGAACCAGGCGCTGGTCCAGCGGTCCGCCTGGCCCGCCGGCAGGGTGCGGCCCCGCTTCTTCCACATCAAGTGGAACAGCCGCCAACACGCCCAGCGGTTCCGACGTGACGAACTTCGTTGCTGCGTGCAGAGGGAGTGGCCCCGTCCCCGAAGGAACAGGTCCAGGCGGCTGATGACCTCCTCCAGCTCCATCCCCACCTGGCTCGGGCCGGTGAGAGCCTTGATCCTCGCCCGGGCTCGCTCCATGGACCGCTGCGGCGGCCAGCGACGGGAGCAACGAGCGATGCGCCGCTGCTCCGACAGCTCGGGGAACGCCTGTCCTCCAATGAGGCTCTTGGCACCCCGCTCAGCCCGCTGCCCCTCGACGGCGGACCGGGGCCTGCCACCGGGCTCTCCGGCGATCACCCGGACGGGACGTCCACCCGCAGGGCTGGTCCAGCTTTGAGGACGCAACATGCCAAGAGCGTAAGGGCGCGCGCCGACCCCGTGCCATCTGTGCGGTCGACGGCAGCCCGGAAGTCCGCCAGAGGGCTCCGCCCGTGCCGGAGCCCTCGCTCACACCGCCAGTGCGGGAGCGGGCGCCTCGATGACGTGCGGCATGCAGAGGTCGTCGTACTCGGCGATCACGATCTCGCCGGCATGCTCGCCACAGGCCGGGCACTCCGGGTCCCGGCGGACCTTGAAGGCCCGGAACGACTGCTCGAGCGCGTCGTAGGCGAGCAGGCGGCCGACGAGCGGGTCGCCGAGGCCGAGCAGGAGCTTGATGGTCTCCATC
>JAKACF010000062.1 GCA_021821585.1 Actinomycetes bacterium | reverse complement strand
CCGGGCGGCTCGGCGGGCCCGTCGGGGGCGCCGGAGGCGGCGACGACGCCGCGCACGAGGGCCTCGGCGGCCGAGGCGGCGGCACCGGCGAGGTGGCCGGGCCGGGCGATCACGGCCACCTGGCGGAGCAGGTCGACCAGCTGCTTCACGTTTCGGACGAAGTCCCCGCCGGCCATCACGTCGGCCACCGCCGGCGCCGGCCGGCGGGGCTGACCGTGGCGCCGCCGCTCGGGCCGACGAGGTGGCGCGGGCGGGGCCAGGAGATCGCCCAGCTGCTCCCCGCTCGCCCAGGCGTGGGCCAGGGCGGCGAAGCCCGGGTCGAGCGGCCGCGTCTCGGGAAGCCGCCGGGCGAGCTCGGCCGCCCGCAGGTCCTCGGCGCGCGCCTCGAGCTCGCCGTAGCGACGGGCCAGCAGCGCGCTCGGCAGGCTGCTGCCGGCGCTCGAGCGTCGGGGCTCGTAGGTGAACGCCGACACGAGCCCGGCCAGCGAGGCCGGGTCGAGCCCGTCGAGCAGGCCGCTGCGGATCGCCTCGACGACGAGCAGGTCGCAGTCGTGGTACAGGCCGGCCAGCTGCTCGCCGGCACCGGTGAGCTGCCAGCCGCGCAGGTAGCCGCGCCGGGTGAGCAGGTCCACGACGGCGTCCAGCTGCCGGGTGAGCGGCTGCTCGCTCTGGTACTGGGCGAAGGACGACCGCACGAGGCGGTAGGCGGCGCCTCGCTCGTAGCGACGGACCAGGTTGGCCGTCATGTTGTAGGTGGGTCGGAACGACGACCGCAGCGGCCGAGCCCGCCGTGAGGCGAGGGCCGCCACCTCGGCCAAGGTGTGGAACGGCGACCACAGCACGGTGCCGTAGCCGACCTCGTCGATGCCCCGCCGCCCGGCCCGCCCGGTCAGCTGGGTGTACTCCCCCGGCGTCAGGTCGACGTGGCCGGTTCCGGCGAACTTGGAGAGCGCCTCGATGACCACCGAGCGTGCCGGCATGTTGATCCCGAGGGCGAGCGTCTCGGTGGCGAAGACGACCCGGACGAGGCCGGCGGCGAACAGCTCCTCGACCGCCTCCCGGAACGGCGGGACAAGGCCGGCGTGATGGCTGGCGATGCCGGCCTTCAGGGCGGCCAGGAACCGCTCGTAGCCGAGGACCGCGAGGTCGGCCGGGTCGAGCTCGGCGACGTGTGCGGCGGCCACCTCGGCGATGCGCGCCCGGTCCGCCTCGTCCGTGAGCCGCAGCCCGGCGTCGAGGCACTGGCGGACGGCGTCGTCGCAGCCTGCCCTCGAGAAGATGAAGCAGATCGCCGGCAAGAGGTGGTCGTCGGCGAAGCGCTCGACGATCTCGACGCGCCCGGGGCGCGGGCTCGGCGAAGGGCGTCCCCGGCGCGCCCCGGGCGCACCCTGTCGGCCTGCCCGGTGCGCCCGGGCGTCGAGGGCGGCAGCGCGCGGGTTCGGACGGGTGCCCCGCAGGGTCGGCACGACCTCGAGGCTGCCGGTCGCCGGATCGCGCACGGCGAACAGGTTGCGCAGCTCGACCGGTCGCCGCTCCTCGACGACGACACCGGTGTGCCCTCGCACCTGGCCGATCCAGCCGCCGAGCTCTGCCGCGTTGGAGACGGTGGCCGACAGGCACACGAGGACGAGCTCGCGGGGCGCCGACAGGATGATCTCCTCCCACACGGCGCCCCGGTAGCGGTCCTCGAGGTAGTGGACCTCGTCGAGCACCACGCAGCCCACCCGGGCGAGCCGGGCCGGGTCGGCGTAGATCATGTTGCGCAGCACCTCGGTGGTCATGACGACCACGTCGGCGCCGCCGCGGCGCGACACGTCGCCGGTCAGGAGGCCGACCCGGGCGGGGCCGTAGGCGGCGGCGAGGTCGCCGTGCTTCTGGTTGGAGAGCGCCTTGAGCGGCGTCGTGTAGAAGGCCCGCTGGCCGGCCTCGAGGGCACGGGCGATGGCGTACTCGGCCACGACCGTCTTGCCCGACCCGGTCGGTGCGGCGACGACGACGGAGCGCCCGGCGTCGAGATGGTCGAGGGCGGACTCCTGGAACGGGTCGAGCGGGAAGCCGTGGGCGGCGACGAAGCGCTCCCGGAGCGCCCCGCTCACCGCTTGAGCAGGCGGCCGACGATGATCGAGGCCTCGTAGAACAGGATCATCGGGACCGCCATGGCCAGCATCGAGAACGGGTCCGAGCTGGGCGTGACCACGGCGGAGAACACCACGATGAGCACGATCGCCCACCGCCGCCAGTGGGCCAGCCGCCGTGGCGTGAGCACCCCGGCGAGCTCCAGCGAGATGAGGACGACCGGGAACTCGAAGGTGATCCCGAAGATGGCCATCAGCGCCAGGATCAGGGTGAGGTAGCGCTGGGCGGTGAAGATGGCGTGCAGGTTGCCCCCGACGGCGTGGAAGAAGGCGAGGGCGTGGGGGAAGGTGAGCCAGGCCACGAACGCCCCGACGCAGAACAGGAGGGCGCTGGCAAGGGCGAACGGGATGGCGTAGCGCTTCTCGTTCGCCTTGAGGCCTGGGGTGACGAACCGCCACAGCTCGTAGAGGATCACCGGCGAGGCGAGCGCCAGGCCGCCGTAGCCGGCCACGTCGAGACGCACCGTGAACAGGTCGAGCGGGCCGGTCACGTACAGCCCGCAGTGGTGCGGCTGGACCTGGCAGTACGGGTGCTCGAAGAAGCGCAGGATCCTCGGGTAGGCCAGGTACGCCACGACGAGGGCAGCGGCGAAGGCGGCGACGGACACGATGAGCCGCCGGCGGAGCTCGCCGAGGTGCTCCGTGAGGGTCATCGCGTCCGGGTCTGGACGGGGCAGGCCGCGGCGCCTCAGGATCGTCGCCATGGCGTTCCCCGGCCCTCCGCCCGGCTCAGTTCATCCCCGGGTCGTCGACGGCGACGACCGCGGTCTCGTCGAGCAGTGCTCCTGCCGGCCCCGGCGCCGACGGGGCCGTGCGGGAGAGCGAGCCGGCGGCGACGTGCTCGCCGCTCGCCAGCCCGCCCGCCTCGTGCTCGAGCTCGACGCCCGTGCCGGCAGTGCTCGTCAGGTCGCGCAGGAACCCCGAGACGGCGCCGGCCGGGATCCGCGGGATGTCGACCTGCGGGATGGCGGCGTGCACCTCCTCGCGCACCTGCTCACGGAGCCGGGAGAGCTCCCGCCAGAACGCCCCGACCTGGCGCGCCGCCCGCGGGAGGCGTTCGGGGCCGAGCACGATCAGCGCGAAGACGAGGACGACGAGGATCTTCGCCGGGTCGAGGCTCCCGAGCACGCCCCCATCGTACCTGGGCTGCCACCTCGAGCAGCGGCCAGGCGCACCCGTCAGAAGATGTGCAGGTCAGGATGCCCGTGGTGCCAGATGATGGCCACCACCCGGCCGACGATGCTCGACCCGGTGATCGTCCCCCAGTAGCGGCTGTCGCAGGAGTTGGCCCGGTTGTCGCCGAGGACGAAGTAGTGGTTCGGGGGGATGTGCACCGGCGGCTGGATCGGGCGCCCGAGCTGGGTGTTCGCCGGCAGGTACGGCTCGGCCTGCGGGCGCCCGTTGATGAGGATGGTGTTGCCCCGTGACGAGATCGTCTGGCCGGGCAGCCCGACCACCCGCTTCACGAGATCGCCCACCTCCGGGCCGGCGCACACACCGAGCGTGTCGCGTGGCGGCCGGCGGAAGACGACGATGTCGCCGGGCTTCAGGCCGTGGTAGTTGAAGAAGGCCTTGTCGACGAGGATCCGGTCGCCGACCTGGATCGTCGGCTCCATCGAGCCGGACGGCACCGAGAACACCTCGAACGCCCACGTGCGGAGCGCCAGGGCGAGCACGGCGGCGATGAGGAGCACGGCGGCCCACTCGAGCGCACGGCCGAACCGCCCGCGCCCGAACCGCCGGCCCGGCCGAGCGGCCAGGGTGGCGCCGTCCTCGCTACCCGCCCCGCCGCTGCCTGCCCCGCTACCGCCTGCCCCGGCGGCTCCCCCGCCGGCGGCCGGATCGGTGGTGCCGGGCCCGGGCCCGGGCTCGTCGGTCGTCGGCGCGAGCGTGCCACCGCTCGCCGGGGCGTCGTCGCCCCGGCCTCGCCAGGGGCTCACATCGCCTCGATCAGGCGCTCGACGCGCTCGTCATGGGCACGGAACGGGTCCTTCAGCAGGACCGTCCGCTGGGTCTGGTCGTTCAGCTTGAGATGGACCCAGTCGACGGTGAAGTCCCGCCGCCGCTCCTTGGCTCGGCGGATGAACTCCCCGCGCAGGCGGGCTCGGGTGGTGGCGGGTGGATGCTCCATGGCGTCGGCGATGGTGGCGTCGTCGCAGATCCGCTCGACGGCGCCCCGTGCCTGCATACGGTAGAACACGCCGCGGTCGCGGCTCACGTCGTGGTACTGCAGGTCGAGCAGCGACACCCGGGGGTGGCCGAGGGCCAGGTCGTGGCGGGCCCGGTAGGCCTCGACCACCTTGTGCTTGATCACCCAGTCCACCTCACGGTCGAGCGAGAGCGGGTCCTTCTCCAGGTGCTCCATGCAGTGCTGCCACATCTGAAGGGCCTTCTGCTCGGCCGGCGGGAGGCCGCGCTGCTCGGCGTAGCGCTGGGCCCGGGAGAGGAACTCCCCCTGGATCTCGAGCGCGCTCGCCTCGCGGCCGTTCGCCAGGCGGACCCGCCGCTGGCAGGTCAGGTCGTGGCTGATCTCGCGGATCGCCCGGATCGGGTCCTCGAGGGTCATGTCGCGGAGCACGACCCCGGGGTCCTCGAGCATCCGCAGCAGGATGGCGGTCGTGCCGATCTTCAGGTAGGTGGCGTACTCGCTCATGTTGGAGTCGCCGACGATCACGTGGAGCCGCCGGTACCGCTCGGCGTCCGCGTGCGGCTCGTCCCGGGTGTTGATGATCGGTCGGGAGCGGGTGGTGGCCGAGGACACCCCCTCCCAGATGTGCTCGGCCCGTTGGCTGATGCAGTAGAGGGCACCGCGGGCCGTCTGCAGCACCTTGCCGGCGCCGGCGTAGATCTGCCGGGTGACGAGGAACGGGATGAGGACCTGGGCGTAGCGGGCGAAGTCGTCGCGCCGGCTCGTCAGGTAGTTCTCGTGGCAGCCGTACGAGTTGCCGGCCGAGTCGGTGTTGTTCTTGAACAGGTACACCACGCCCCGGATGCCCTCGTCGCGAAGGCGGGCCTCGGCCGACACGACCAGGCTCTCGAGGATCCGCTCGCCCGCCTTGTCGTGGGCGACGAGGTCGGCAAGGCTGTCGCACTCGGGCGTCGCGTACTCGGGGTGGCTGCCCACGTCCAGGTAGAGCCGGGCCCCGTTCTCGAGGAACACGTTGGACGACCGCCCCCAGGAGACGACCCGCCGGAACAGGTAGCGGGCGACCTCGTCCGGGCTGAGCCGGCGCTGGCCGCGCAGCGTGCACGTCACGCCGTACTCGTTCTCCAGCCCGAAGATCCGCCGCTCCACCCGCCCAAGCTACCCTCGGTAGGTGATGGAGCCGGTGTCACCGATGGCCCACCTGACGACGGTCATGGGATCGTTCCATGCCCGGGTCGTCGAGGCGCGCCTTGCCGCCGAGGGCATCGGGGTCACCTTGCAGGGCATCGACGAGGGTCCGTACCCGCTCGGCTTCCCGGTCTACGTGCTCGTGGCGGCCGGCGACCTGCAGGTCGCCCGGGAGGTCCTGCTGGCCGACGCCGTCGACGCCGCGTTCGTCGCCGGGCCGCCGGGCGACGCGCCGTACGACCCGCCCGCCCGGCCGGCGCCCCCCCGCCGCCGGCGCCTCAGGTGGCGAGGAGCTCGCTGAGCTCGTCGCGACCGATGCGGCGGAACGCCCGGCGTCCGTTCGTACGGGCCAGCACCCCCACCTCGAGGTCGTCCGCCCCCAGCGACCGATCGGGCCCTGCCAGCGCCCCGACGCAGGCGCTGAGCGCCGCGGTGAGCGACCAGCCCTCCTCGAAGGCCTCCTCGAGGCGGCCCTCGACGGCGTCGGCCTCCCCGCCGATCACGGCACGGCGTTGCTCGTCGACCACCGTCCCGTCGTAGGCGATGTGGTACAGCCGGCTCTCGCCGGCCTCCAGGCCGAGCTCGGCGAGGAGGATCTCGACCTCGAGCGGCTTCATCTCGTGGGTGAACACCTGGCCGAGGTACTGGGCGTACAGGTTGGCGAGCGACCGGGCGTCGACGTCGTCGCGGGAGTAGGCATACCCCTTGGTGTCGGCGTGGCGGATGCCGGCGACCCGCAGCTGGTCGAACTCGTTGTACTTGCCGACCCCGGCGAACGCGACCCGGTCGTAGATCTCGCTGATCTTGTGGAGCGTCCGCGACGGGTTCTCGGCGACGATCAGGATGCCCTCGTCGAAGGCCACGGCGACGACTCCCCGGCCGCGGGCGACGTTCTTCTGGGCGTACTCCGCCCTGTCCTTCATGACCTGCTCTGGTGCCACGTAGTAGGGCATGGTCATGACAGGTCTCCTCCGGTGACGCCGCCCGCACGTTCCCGGGTGGCGAGGATCGCCTGGAACCGGCTCGCCACGTCGGCCTCGGCAAGGCGTTCGAAGCCGTCCTCGTCGATCACCGCCACGATCGGGTAGATCCCCCGCAGCGGGTCCGGCCCGCCGGTGGCCGCGTCCTCGTCGGCCGCCTCCCACAGGGCCCGCACGGCGAGCTCCACGGCCTCGGCACGGGTCATCTGCTCGCGGTAGCCGAGCTTGATCGTCGTCTTCGCGTCCCGCCCGCCCGAGCCGGTGGCGTGGAAGTCCAGCTCCTCGTAGCGCCCGCCGGTCACGTCGTAGGTGAAGATCCGTCCCACCCGCCGCCGCTCGTCCCAGCCGGCGAACAGCGGGACGACGGCGAGGCCCTGGAAGGCCATCGGCAGGTGCGCCCGGACCATCTGGGCGAGCTGGTTCGCCTTGCCCTCCAGGCTGAGGACCGCCCCCTCCACCTTCTCGTAGTGCTCGAGCTGGGTCTGGAACAGGCGGACCATCTCGAGTGCCGGGCCGGCGGCGCCGGCGATCGCCACGGCCGAGAACCGGTCGGCCGGGAACACCTTCTCGATGCCACGGTGGGCGATGCTCACGCCCTCGGTCGCCCGCCGGTCGCCCGCCATGACGACGCCGCCGGCGTAGCGCACGGCGACGATGGTCGTGGCGTGCGGCACGGCGAGCGGCTCGCCCGGCGGCCCGAGCACCGGCTCGGGCCGGACGCGACGCCACAGGTCGGCGAAGCTCGGACCGGGGTCGTCCGCTGGCGCGAAGAGGTAGAGGCTCATCGTGTGGTCACCCTAGTGTCCCGGTGACCGACCGGTGCCGGCGCTACTGGCCGCCCTTCTGCACGTAGTTGCGGACGAACTCCTCGGCGTTGTCCTCGAGGACCTCGTCGATCTCGTCGAGGAGGTCGTCGAGCTCGGCCTTGAGCTTCTCGGCCTTGTCCGTCGAGGCGGGCGCCTCCTCCTCGACCTCGGGCGCCTCGCGGCTGGGTGCCGTCCGCCGCTTCAGCTCTCGTTCGGCCATGTGCTCGCCTCCCCTAACCGCCGAGCCGCCGGAGCAGCTCGTCGGGACTACTGCAGTGCTCGAACAGCGTACCGACCACCTCGGCCGTTCCTCTCAGGGGCTCCATCATGGGCACGCGCCGTAGCGGATCGCCGCCGAGGTCGAACACGATCGAGTCCCAGTTCGCCGCAACGATAGAGGGCGCGAACCGCTTCAAGCACTCACCTCGGAAGTAGGCGCGCGTGGTGGTCGGGGCGTCGTGGACGGCAGCCGCCACCTCCTCGTCGCTCACGAGCCGCTCCAGGCCGAGCCGCTGGTACACCGAGCGCTGCGGCCGAAGGTCGTGGTACTGGAGGTCCAGGGCGCCGACCCGGGCGTCGTCGAGGTCGCAGCCGTGGCGGGCGCAGTACGCGTCGATCAGCTCGTACTTCGCGACCCAGTCGAGCTGGTCGGAGAGCGTGCTCGGGTCGGCCTCGAGGCCGGCAAGGACGCGCTCCCACCGCTCGAGCACGAGGCGGCCCTCGGCATCGGACCCGACGGCCTCGAGGCCGCGCTCGTCGGCGTACTTGGCGGCGAGGCCGTACAGCTCCCATTGCAGGTCGAGCGCCGTCAGGCGGCTCCCGTCGACGAGCTCGACCGTCGTCCGAAGGGTCGGGTCGTGGGCGATGTCGTGGATGGCCCGCACCGGTTGGGCGAGGACCAGCTCGCGCTCGCCGAAGGCGTCGTCCTCGACCAGCAGCAGCAGCAGACCGGTGACGCCCACCTTGAGGAAGGTGGCCACCTCCGAGAGGTTCGCGTCGCCGGTGATCACGTGCAGCCGGCGGTACCGGGTGGCGTCGGAGTGGGGCTCGTCCCGGGTGTTGACGATCGGCCGCTTGAGCGTCGTCTCGAGGCCGATCTCCTCCTCGAAGAAGTCCGCCCGCTGGCTCACCTCGAAGGCGGCCGACGTCCGGCCCTCCTCCTCGCAGCCGACCTTCCCGGCGCCCGTGTAGATCTGGCGGGTGACGAGGTGGGCGCAGATCCGCCGGGCGAGCACCGGGAAGGGCACGGTGCGGTCGACGAGGTAGTTCTCGTGGCACCCGTACGAGTTGCCCTTGCCGTCGGAGTTGTTCTTGTAGACGACGATCTCCTCGCCGGCAGGCAGCAGCTGGCGGGCGGCGGTCATCGCCCGCTGCAGCACGAGCTCGCCGGCCCGGTCGTGCACGAGGAGCTGGCGCGGCGACGAGCATTCCGGCGTCGAGTACTCGGGATGGGCGTGGTCGACGTAGAAGCGGGCGCCGTTCGTGAGCACCGTGTTCGCCAGGTGGCGCTCCACCTCCGGGGCGCCACCGGTCTCCCGCACGTACCCGCGGGCGTCGGCCCCCGGGGTCTCGTCGTCGAAGTCCCACGACACGGCCCCGGCGCGCTCGCTGGCGTAGGCGTTGACGAGGACGGACGCGGCGCCGGTCGGGTTCTGCTCGCGGGGGCCGACCGCCTGGATGCCGTACTCGGTCTCGATGCCGTAGACCTTGGCGATCGCCATGGCAGGGACGCTAGCGGACGCGCCCGGCAGCTCCGCGGCGCCCGGGCGGCGGCCGCAGTTGCGGCCTCGGTTGCGGCAGGGCGCGCCCCTTACAGGTACTGGCCGGTGCCCACCCGCTCGATGGCGCGACCCCCCCGGACCTCCTCGCCGCGGTTGAAGATCGTGCGGACGTACACGATCCGCTCGCCCTTCTTGCCCGAGATCTTGGCCCAGTCGTCCGGGTTCGTCGTGTTGGGCAGGTCCTCGTTCTCCTTGTACTCCTGCTTCGTCGACTCGATCAGGTCGGAGAGGCGGATGCCGCGGCCCTCGCGGGCGAGCTGCCGCTTGATGGCCAGCTTCTTCGCCCGCCGGACGATGTTCTCGATCATCGCCCCCGACGAGAAGTCCTTGAAGTAGAGGACCTCCTTGTCGCCGTTCTGGTAGGTCACCTCGAGGAACTGGTTGTCCTCGTCGGCCCGGTACATCTCGGCGACGGTCGTCTCGATCATGGAGGTGACCGCCTTCGCCGGGTCGCCCCCGCCGAGCGAGCCGACCTCGCCGGCGTCGAGCGGTAGGTCCGGCACGAGGTAGCGGGCGAAGATCTGCTGGGCGGCGACGGCGTCGGGGCGCTCGATCTTGATCTTCACGTCCAGGCGGCCGGGTCGCAGGATGGCCGGGTCGATCAGGTCCTCGCGGTTCGAGGCGCCGATCACGATGACGTCGCGCAGCGTCTCGACGCCGTCGATCTCGGCAAGCAGCTGGGGCACGATCGTCGACTCCATGTCGGAGCTGATGCCGGTGCCCCGGGTGCGGAACAGCGAGTCCATCTCGTCGAAGAACACGATGACCGGGACCCCCTCCTCGGCCTTCTCCCGAGCCCGCTGGAACACGAGGCGGATCTGGCGCTCGGTCTCGCCGACGTACTTGTTGAGCAGCTCCGGGCCCTTGATGTTGAGGAAGTAGCTGCGCACGTTGGTGTTGCCGGTGCGCTCACCCACCTTCTTCGCCAGCGAGTTGGCGACGGCCTTCGCGATGAGCGTCTTGCCGCAGCCTGGCGGCCCGTACAGGAGGATGCCCTTCGGTGCCGGCAGCTGGTGCTCGGCGAACAGCTCGCGGTGCAGGAACGGCAGCTCGACGGCGTCGGTGATCGCCTCGATCTGCCCGTCGAGGCCGCCGATGTCGGCGTAGCTCACGTCGGGCACCTCCTCGAGGATGACCTCCTCGATCTCGGGCCGTGGCAGCTTCTCGAGGACGAGCTGGGTGCGGATGTCCATGAGGACGCTGTCGCCTGCCCGCAGCTTCGTGCCGCGCAGCGTCTCGGCGAGCTCGGCGACCCGCTCCTCGTCGCCCCGCCCGACGACGAGCGCCCGGCGACCGTCCTCGAGCACCTCGGCGATCGTCACGACCTCGCCGGTCTGCTCCGCCTGGCGCGCCAGCACCACGTTGAACGACTCGTTGAGCACGACCTCCTGGCCGCGCTCGAGCGGCTCGTGCTCGAGTGCCGGGTGGAGGGCGACGCGCATCTTCCGGCCGCCGGCGAACACGTCGACGGTGTCGTCCTCGTTTCGCTGCAGGAACGTCCCGTAGGCGCTGGGCGGGCGGGTGAGCTTGTCGACCTCGTCTCGCAGGGCGGCGACGTTCTCCTTTGCCTGCTGGAGGGTGAAGGTGAGCTTCTCGTTCTGCGACAGGGCGTGCGCCAGCTGGCCCTTCACCTCGAGCAGGCGCTCCTCGAGCACCCGCACGCGCTGCGGCGCCTCGGAGAGGCGGTGGCGCAGCTCGTCCACCTCTTCCTCGGCCGCCTCGACTCGAGAACGGAGACCTTCGAGCTCCTGCTCGTCCATGCTCGGATCACCTCCTTGCGCGGACGCCCGCCGCGGCGCCGGGCCCCACGGGCGGACCCTACACCGCGCCCCGCACCGCCAGCGCGCCGCCGCCGTGCGCCCGCGAGGGCTGGAACGGCCGGGACCGTGGGCTACGCTGCTGCCATGAAGGTCTGGATCGACCAGGATCTGTGCACCGGGGACGGCCTCTGCGAGGAGATCTGCCCGAGCGTCTTCACCCTTCGCGACGACGGCCTCGCCTACGTCAAGGACGGCGACAAGGTGATGAGCGACCCGGGTGGCGCCGCCGGCATCGTCGACGTCCCCGAGGGCATGGAGGACGCCGTGGCCGAGGCGGCGGAGGAATGCCCCGGGGAGTGCATCTTCATCGAGCGCTCCTGAGCGTCCGGCGGCCGCCCCGCGGGGCGGACCGCCTCATCCGTCGCGGGGAAGGATCCGGCGGGCCGTCGTGAGGAAGCCCGTATGGGCCACCATCCGGTGGTCGGGGCGGACCGAGCGGCCTTCGATGTACCAGGTCCGCCGCAGCACCTCGGAGGTCTCGGCCAGCCCGAAGCTCCCCTTGTCGAGGGCGGCACGCAGCTCCGCCGTCTGGTTGATGCCGGGCAGGTAGCAGCACAGGATCCCGCCGGGCACGAGCGCCACCTCGGCGTGGGGCACCACCCGCCACGGCTCGGGCAGGTCGAGCAGGATGCGGTCGAAGCCGCCGGGGTCGATCCCCTCGTAGACGTCGCGTAGCTGTACCTCGTAGCGCGCCTCGTCGCCGAGCAGGGCGGCCACGTTGGAGCGGGCGGTGGCGGCGAAGTCCTCGCGCAGCTCGTAGCCGGTCACGACGCAGCCGGCACGCAGCGCCGCCATGGACAGGGCGCCCGACCCGACCCCTGCCTCGAGCACGCGGGCACCCGGGAAGAGATCGGCGGCGAGCAGGATGGCGCCGAGGTCCTTCGGGTAGATCACCTGGGCACCCCGGGGCATCTTGAGCACGAGGTCGGCCAGGGTCGGCCGCAGCACGAGGAACCGCCGCGCCGCGAGCTCGTCGCCGCGCCGCGCCAGCGCCTCGCAGCCCTCGGGCGCGCCGATCACGTCGTCGTGCTCGAGGATGCCGGCGTGGGTCTGGAACCGGCCCCCCGGCTCCAGCCGGATCAGGTAGCGCCGTTGCTTGGGGTCGATGAGCAGCACGCGCTCCCCCGCTGCCAGGGCGCCGCGTCCGGTCGTCGCCGGGGCGGCTCCGGGGGCGGCGCCCGGCGCTCCGGCGTCCGGCGAGGCGCCGCTCACGCGCCGGTCGGCGGTAGCTCCGGGATCGCCCGGGCCGCCTCGTCGGCGGCCTGCCGGGCGAGCACCTGTCGGC
>JAKACF010000061.1 GCA_021821585.1 Actinomycetes bacterium | reverse complement strand
TCTCGCTCCTCGCCAACACCACCTCGGGTATCGAGCCGATCTTCGCCGTCTCCTACGTCCGCCGGATACTCGGCCGGCACCTGTTCGAGACGAACGCGCTGTTCGAGCGCGTGGCGCGCGAGCGTGGCTTCTACTCCGAGGACCTCGTGAGCGAGATCGCCTCGACCGGCAGCGTCCAGGGCCTCGACCGGGTGCCGCCCGAGGTGCAGGCCGCCTTCCCGACCGCCATGGAGATCGCGCCCGAGTGGCATCTGCGCATGCAGGCCGCCGTCCAGCGGCACTGCGACGGCGCCGTCTCGAAGACGATCAACCTGCCGGAGACGGCGACCGTCGAGGACGTCCGGCGGATCTACCTCTCGGCGTGGCGCTCGGGGCTGAAGGGCATCACCGTCTACCGCGACAACAGCCGCCCCGGTCAGGTCCTCTCCCTCCGTCACGGGGACGGGGCGGCCGTCTCGGTGGCGGAGGGCTACTCCGGCGGGTGTGCCTCCGATCGTTGCTCGCCGTGAGGGGCGCGCTCGCTCTCACTCAGGTGTCCGGGAGGGAGATCGTCGTCGGGTGCCAGCTCGCTCCGGCGTCTGTCGTCCGCTCGACGATGACGTAGGAGCCTTCCTTCGATGCGACGACGAGAGGGATCTCCGCCACCGAGGCGCTCTCGCTCGAGAAGGCCTCCGGGGTGACCGTCTCGCCCTTGCCGGGAGGTGGCGCCGACCAGACTGTGGTCCAGCTGCCGCCCCCGTCGGTCGTCCGCGCGAGCTGCAGGGTCCACACCCACGAGGTCGTGAGGGACCACGGCTCCAGCTCACCGACGAGGCGGGTGCTGACCGGAGCGCTCGTCCAGTGCCGACCGCCGTCGCCAGAGCGGGCGAGGATGGCCCTTCCCCCGGGCACTCCCTTCACGGCCGTACCGGTCGGGGTCGTGATCGTGATTCCCTTCTGACAGAACTGCCAGAGGGCGCTCGGCGCGACGGCCATGAATCTCGAGGCGTAGTCGCCGGCCGGGCACGGCGACGCCACCGTCCGCCAACTGCGGCCCCCGTCGTCCGTGGCGACGATCTCGTTGCCGTGGGGGCCTTCGGCGTCGAGGTAGGCCGTCGAGGCCGACACCGCGAAGATCGTCCCGGGCGCATAGCCCGTTCCGAGGACCTGATCCACGACCGGAGTGAGGGAGCTGCCCGTGGCGGGACCGGTGAAGACCCCGCTGGCGCAGTTCGCCGCGCTGCAGCCGGCGCTCTCCGCCCAGACGGTGCCACCTGCCACCGAGACGCTGTCGATCAGCGCTCCTGCCGGCACGGCGGCCTTGTGCCAGGTGAGGCCGCCGTCGTGGGTGTACCAGCCGTTGTCGGCCCAGCCGTCGGCGGCGTTGGTGAACGACAGTCTCGTTTTCCCTCTCACCGGCATGTCCGTCTTGTGCACCTGCCAGCTGCTGCCGCCGTCGGAGGTGACAGCGACCCAGTTGGTGTACGTGCCGGTCGTCGCCTGGCAGGGCCAGCACTGCTGGAGGAGCACGACTCCGTCGCTCGAGGACGGGAAGGCGACGCCCATGACCTGGACGAGGCCGCGCATCCGGGAGAGCGGACCGGCGAGGTGGACGACGGTCGTCGGCGGCACAGTCGTCGTCGCGAACCCGGGGTGGTGCCTCGCCGGACCGCCTCTGAGCCCTTCCGCGGCGAACAGCCCCCCCGTCACGAGGAGGAGGCAGGCGGCGACCGTCGAGGTGCGCAGCGCGCGCATCCGGCGCCGGTGCGCGACCGCACGGTGGATCCGCTGCTCGATCCGCGCCGGCGAGACTGCCGTCGCCTCGCGGCGCATGAGGGTCGCCAGCTGTCGCTCGAAGCTCGAGGTGTCGTTCTCAGTCATGCCCGTCTCCTCTCGTGAGCATCGGTCGCATGGCGGCGAGCGCACGGGCGCTGCGGGACTTCACCGTCCCGACAGGCACGCCCAGCACGTCCGCGATCTCGCGTTCGCTCAGGTCGTCGAAGTAGCGGAGGACGACGACGGCCCGCTGCTCGATCGGGAGCGCGTCGAGCGCCCGGCGGAGATCGCTGCGGTCGCTCACCTCGTCCTCGAGCAGCCGGCGCGAGTCGTCGGGTCGGGTCCGCACGAGCGTCCGGCGTTCGTAGCCGCGACGCCGCTCCCGCCGGGCGACGAGGTTGACGAGCGTCCGGCGCAGGTACGGGCCGACCCGCTCGATGCCGTCCAGGCCCCTGCCACCGAGCACCCGGGCGACCGCCTCGGCGGCGGCATCCTCCGCCTCGGCGGCGTTGCCGCAGAGCAGGAGGGCCAGCCCGCCGAGACGCCGGAGCTCGGCGGCGACGTCTGCCTCCCGGGAGCCTGAGAGGACGGGGCGGAGACCCCCGGGCGGTGTCGTCGGGTGGTCCGTCATGTTCCTCACTGCCTATACGAGTCACGAGGCTGTCCGTCGGTTCCATCAAGAAGCCGTGGACATACTTAGGCAGATGACTTAGAATAGGATCATGGCCGACGAGACCGTGATCTGCACCTACCGCGTGCGGGCCGAAGAGGAAGGCAGGTTCCAGGACCTGTTGCGCCGCCACTCGGCGACGCTGCGACGGCTGGAGCTCGTGACCGAGCAGGAGTCGCTCGTCTTCAGGGGTCTCGAGGACGGCCTGACCTACGTCGAGATCTTCACCTGGGTGGAGGGTGGCTTCGGCCGGGCCCACGAGCATCCCGAGGTCCTCGAGGTGTGGGAGGCGATGGACCCGCTGCTCGAGGAGCGCGAGGGGCGGCCGCGTTGGGAGTTCCCGCACTTCGAGCAGCTGTCGCTCGGGTGATCTCCCGCCCGAGGGGGCTTGCCGAGCTCGAGGACTACGACGCCGTCTTCGGCGCCCTCGGACACGCGACCCGGCGCATGATCCTCACGGTGCTGAAGGCGCGAGGCGGCGAGATGACCTCCGGCGCCATCGCCGCCCGCTTCGACTGCGCCTGGCCGACGACCACCCAGCACCTGAAGGTGCTCGAGGAGGCAGGGCTCGTCACCGTGCGGGCCCAGGGGCGCGAGCGGCTCTACCGTCTCGAGTCCGCCCGGATGCACTCGGTCGTCCGCTCGTGGATCGACCGCTTCACGAGCGCGCCGCACGCGGGCACTGCTCGGGGGTCGGCGCCGGACCGCTCCGGTCACGAGTCTCGGCGACGCTGAGACGGCCGGGCCACCAGCTGCGCCTCGAGGCAGCGGACGTCGCCGTCCTCGTCGCAGCTCGTCTGGACGTGGCGGTAGCCCTGGGAGTGAAGTAACCCTGCAACCCGGTCGGCCTCGTCTCCACCGAGCTCGACGAGGAGCCAGCCTCCCCCTCGAAGCAGCCCGGCGGCCTGCACGATGACCCGGGTCAGTACCCCGATGCCGTCCGGGCCGCCGTCGAGAGCCGTCAACGGCTCGTGGTCCCGGCTGTCCCTCGGCAGGAGGCCGAGCGCCGCGGTGGGGACGTACGGTGCCACGGCGGTCACGAGATCGACCCTGCCGACGAGCTCGGCGGGCAGTGGCTCGGTGAGGTCCCCGGAGTAGACCGTGACGCCGTTCTCCCGCGCGCACGCACAGGCGGCAGGGTCGAGCTCGGTCCCGACGACAGAGGCCAACGGCCGGGCACGCGCCAGCGCCACCGCCACGGCACCCGAGCCTGTGCACAGGTCGACGGCGCACCCGTCTCGTGGCAGCTTGAGGAGGGCTCGGGTCACGAGCAGCTCGCTTTGAGCTCTCGGCACGTAGACGCCGGGACGGACGAGGATGCGATGGCCGGCGAAGAGGATGGAACCGGTCACCCAGGCGAGCGGTTCCCCGCCGACGCGCCTTTGGACCAGGTGCTCGAGGAGCACCTGGTCACCGCCGGCACTCACCTCGAGCTCGCTCGCCTCCTCCTCGGCGGCGACGCACCCGGCCCGGCGCAGGCGCTCGACGAGGCGCTGGTCGCTCCGGGCCCTCCGGGCGACGAAGCCGGCCGGTGGCGGACGATCGGACACCGGACCAGCGTCGCGCGACCTGGTCAGCGAACGGGCGATCGCCACGGGCAGCCGGTCCCGCCCGGGCTCGTCACTGCCGACGTGGGCCCGCCGGGCTGCCGAAGCGGAGGAAGGCGGTGAGCGCGAGGATGACGACCGCCACCCCGCCACCGACCTCGAGGACTCTCGTGGCGCGCTCGACGTCGACCACGAGCTCGACGAAGCTGACGGAGGCGACGAGGACGAGCATGGCGATGACCCGAGCCTTCAAGTCGTTCAGGTCCCGCATCTCGAGCCAGGCCGGGAGCCGTCGGAAGCGACCGGTGTCGACCCGGCTGATGAACAGCTCGTAGAAGCCGATGGCGGCGATCAACAGGGTGGCCCCGATCAGGAAGAGGTCGATCTCGACCAGGAAGAGGCCGATCTTCTTGCCGACGGGAAGCGGATGGACCACGACGACGTGGACGTCGGCCACGAAGACCGCAGCCCCGTAGACGAAGGCTCCGAGGGCGGCGACGAGAAGGACGACGACCGGGATCACGACGAGCATGCGGGAGGCTCCGAGCGCGGTCTCGAAGAGCGCCTCGGTCCTCGAGGTGCCCGCAGCGGGATCCCGCGTCGGGTGGCGATCCCGGTCCTCCTCCCCGGTCTCCCCGGTCTCCCTGTGCTCGTCGGTGTCGTCCGGCATCGTCCTCCCCCTCGAGAGAAGCGTGGTCCCCCGGAGGCACGAAGCTGTTCTCAGGTGTCCCCGGCGGGTGGTGGCGTAGGGCGTGGCAGGAGGGCGGACGCCCCCATCACGAGCTGGGTCGCGGCCACCTGAGCGCGAAGGCCGGTTCGCTCGGAGGCCACTGCGACGACGAGTCCTCGCGCCGGGCCGTCGACGAGCGCCCCCTGGCATCGCCAGGGGCTCGCGCCGGCGACGACGGTGCCTGCCGCGGCACCGACCACCAGGGTGCGGCCAGAGCGGCCCGCCGGGACGGGGGGCAGACCAGGCGCGCGCCGACAGAGGCTCCTGGCGTTGCTGTCCGTGCTCTCATCGGCTTCCTCCGACTCGGGCCTCACGTTCAACTCTCACGTCGCGCGGCGCCGAGGAGCAGGGCAGAAAGACTCTTTGGTGGGGAGGGCCGGCTCGGGGTGGCCGCCGTCCGCGCGGCCGGAGATCCCGGGACGACGGCCTCGGCGACGGGGACGTTCGGCCCTAGGACGACGAGAGGGCGGATCGTAGGGTGGCCACGTGGTCGCTCACGTCGCGGCGCGCTCGAGACGATGGCCCCGGCGCGTCACCGTCGACTGGGCCCTGTTCGTCGCCTGCTCGACCGGGCTCGTCGCCGGGCTTGGGCTGGCGCTCGCCGGTGCCGGGAGAGCGGCCGAGGTCGTCTGGTCGCTCTCGGCCACCGTCGCCCTCGTCGCCGTCCTCGTCGCCACGGCGGTCGCGTTGAGGGAGCGCCGCGTCGGGGTGGACGTCCTGGCTGCACTCGCTCTCGGGGGCGCCGTGGCGATCGGCGAGTACGCCGCCGCCGCCGTGATCGCCCTCATGGTCGCGACCGGCCGGCTCCTCGAGAGCTGGGCGGCATCGAGGGCGGAGGCCGACCTGCGCCGACTGCTCGCGCACGCTCCGCAGGTGGTGCACCGCTACGGGGCGGGCGGGATCGACAGCCCCCCGCTCGAGTCGGTGACCGGAGGGGATCTGCTGCTCGTGAAGCCGGGAGAGATCGTGCCGGTCGACGGCCGGCTCGAGTCCGAGACGGCGGTGCTCGACCTGTCGTCGCTCACCGGAGAGTCGGTACCGGTCACCGCGTCCCGCAACGAGCTCGTCGAGAGCGGTGCGGTGAACGCGGGCGGGCCCTTCGACCTTCGGGCGATCTCGACCGCGGCGGAGAGCACCTTTGCCGGCATCGTCCGGCTGGTCTCCTCGGCGATCGCCGACCGGCCGCCCTTCGTGCGGATGGCGGACCGCTACGCGGCGGCCTTCGTCCCGTTCTCGCTCCTCTTGTGCGGAGTCGCCTGGGCGGCCAGCGGAACGGCCGAGCGTGCCGTCGCCGTCCTCGTCGTGGCGACGCCCTGCCCGCTCATCCTGGCGGCGCCGATCGCACTGGTGGCCGGCCTCTCGCGCACGGCCCGCTCGGGGGTCATCGTGAAGGGCGGCGGAGTGCTCGAGCGGCTCGCCACCGCCACGGTGCTCGTCTTCGACAAGACGGGGACGGTGACGCGCGGCGAGCCGGTGGTGAGCGAGGTGGTGCCGGCGCCGGGACGCGGGAGCGACGAGGTGCTGCGCCTGGCGGCGGGTCTCGAGCAGACCTCTCCACACGTGCTGGCCTCCGCCATCGTGCGGGCCGGCAGCGAGCGGGGGCTCGAGCTGCCCTGGCCCGAGAACGTGAGCGAGGTGCTCGGCAAGGGTGCGGCCGGCACCGTGGACGGCCATGTCGTCCGGGTCGGGCGGGGAGAGTGGCTGGCCGCCGGCCGGCTGCCGTGGACCAGGCGGGTGCGCCGGCGGGCGGAGATGGACTCGTCCATGACCGTCTATGCAGAGGTGGACGGGGAGCTGGCCGGCGTGCTCCTGCTCGAGGACCCGCTCCGGCCGGATGCCGCCCGGTCGATCCGCGAGCTGCGGGCAGCCGGCATCTCGAGGATCGTCATGGCGAGCGGCGACCGGCAGGCGGTGGCCGAGAGCGTCGGCGCCGTCGTCGGAGTCGACCAGGTTCTCGCAGAGCGCTCGCCCGCCGACAAGGTGGAGTCCGTCCGCCTCGAGCGCCAACGCGGCACGACGGTGATGGTCGGCGACGGGGTCAACGACGCGCCGGCACTCGCGGTCGCCGACGTCGGGATCGCCCTCGGCGCCCGGGGCGCCTCCGCCTCCTCGGAGACAGCCGACGTCGTCGTGACGCTGGACCGCATCGACCCGATCGTCGCGGCCCTGAAGACGGCTCGGCGCTCGCGGCGGATCGCCCTCGAGAGCGTCACCGTCGGGATGGGCCTGTCCGTCGCCGCCATGGGCGTGGCCGCGGCCGGTCTGCTCGCGCCGCTGCCGGGTGCCATCACCCAGGAGGCGATCGACGTCGTCGTGATCCTGAACGCCCTCCGGGCGCTGCTCGCCCCCAGGCAGTCGGCGACGATCTCCCCCGGAGAGGCGGCTCTCGGGCACCTGATGGCGGAGGACCACGAGCGGCTCCGTCCTCACCTCGCGGAGATCAGGTCGATCGCCGACGAGCTCGAGGAGCTCGAGCCCGCCGAGGCGAGGAGCCGGCTCGCCGCGCTCGAGCGCTTCCTCGTGAACGACCTGTTGCCCCACGAGCGGCGCGAGCAGGAGGACTTCTATCCGGTCGTGGCCCGGCTGCTCGGTGGACGGGACCCCGTCGGCGCGATGAGCAGGACGCATGTCGAGATCGACCATCTCGTCGCGATGCTCGGGCGCCTCGTCCACGACCTCGGCCCGGGAGGTCCTGACGACGAGGAGCGCAGAGAGCTGCGGCGGATCCTCTACGGACTGCACGCCGTCCTCATCCTGCACTTCGCTCAGGAGGACGAGGGGTACCTCTCGATGGTCCCCGAGGAGCCGGCCCTGGAGGCCCAGCGCGACGCGCCGGCGCTTGCAGTGCCAGGTGCTCAGGGCAGGAGGGCGTCGAGGGTGACGAAGGAGTAGCCCCGCGCCCTCACGTCGTGGATCACCGTCGGGAGCGCGTCGGCGTCGAGCGTCGAGTGGTCCGTCGGGTTCGAGCCGCAGTGCATGACGACGATCTCACCCGGCTGGAGGTTGGCGAGCACCCGGCTCACGACCGTGGAGACGGTGATGCCGCCGGACGTGCCCTCCCAGCCGAGGGTGTCGACCGTCCAGCCGATCGGGACGAAGCCGACGGAGTTCACCACGGCGATCGTGTGCTCGTTGCGATCGAAGTAGGGGAACCGGAACCAGGGCCAGGGATCGGACCCCGTGACCGAGAGGATCTGTGAGCGGGCGCCGAGCACCTCGTGGCGGATCTCGGCGTCGGTGAGCTCGGTGAAGTAGGGATGGGTGATCGAGTGGTCGCCGAGGCGCATACCTGCGGAGGCGATGGCGCGGGCAGCGCTCGGATAGGCCGAGACGAAGTTGCCGGTGAGGAAGAAGGTCGCCCGCACCCGTTCGGTCGCGAGGGTCGCCAGGATCTTCGCCACTCCGTCGGCGTTGGCGCCGGCGTCGAAGGTGAGCGCCACGACCTTCGCCGTCGTCGGGATGACGTTCCACTCCTTGCCGGCGAGGCCGGCGGGCACCACGAGCGACGACGGGGTGGTCGTCGTCGGCGGGAGGGTGCTCGTGGTCGTCGTCGTCGAGGAGCGGGGGGGACCGGTGGTCGTGGTCGTGCTCGTCGAGGTGCTCGATGGCGGCCGGCTCGTCGTCGGAGCCGTCGTCGGCCCGCCGCATGCGCCGAGGAGCACCGCCCCGACGGCGAGCCCGGCGAGCAGGCCTGTGCGCATCAGACGGCGAGATCACGGCGATCGAAGGACACGACCGCCAGAACGGCAAAGAGTGCCACCAGTCCGACGAGCAGCCCGAGGTGCCAGGGAGCGAACCCGACCGCGAGCGGGTCGATGCCGAGGGCGTGGTACCACGGCGAGAACGGCCGGACAGGGCGGAGCCAGCCGACGAGCTCGGCGAGCGAGCTCGCCAGATAGGAGGCGACGGCGAGGGTGGCGGCGACACCTCGGGCGACGGCGCGCCGTCCGGTGGCCGCCGCCACGGCGAGCGCCACCGTGGCGAAGAGGATGGCGATGAGCGCGGTGGAGACGAGAACCGCGACGAGGTCGCCCGTCGGCACCCGCATGTCGACGAGGGGCGCCCCGAGCCCGATCACGAGCCCGAACACTGCGGTGACGAGCGTCACGCCGACGGCGACGGCGGCCCACTTCTCGGCCACCACACGCCTGCGGGAGACGGGGTTCGCCATCAGGACGTCGAGGGTTCCCCGCTCCTCCTCGCCCGCCGTCACGTCCGAGCCCCACAGCACCGCCAGGATGATGATGAGGAGCGGCCCGACGAGCGAGAAGATCTCCGCTCTCAGGTAGCCGGGCCCGCTCGTGTAGTCCGTGACGCCGAACATCTCCCGGAACGCCTTCGGGTAGCTCTCGAGCAGCTTGGCGATCTCATGGTTGTCCCGGACCGCCGTGAAGCTGGCGAGCATGACGGCCGCATAGGCCACGAGCCCGGTGCCCCATCCGATGAGCGCGCGCCGGTGCTCGTGAAGGTCCCGTTCGAAGATGGAGTGCAGCTCGGCGAAGCGGCGCCTGCGGTCATCCATGGTCCTGCTCCCTCTCGCGGCCTGCCGGGGTGATGGTGCTCGGGCTGGCGTAGAAGGAGAGAAAGACCTCCTCGAGGTCCGGTTCCCGCACCGACAGGTCGGCGACCTCCATGCCGGCGAGCTCTCCGATGAGCGGGTCGAGCGATCCGGCGATCTCGAGGTGGGCCGTGTGGTCGACGACGTCGAGCTTCGCGACGCCCGGAAGCGCCGAGAAGGCTGCGGGATCGAGGGGGGAGGCCGTGCGGACCTCCACCAGGTGGACCGAGCGTGACCTGAGCTCGTCGACGCGCTCGACGGCCTCCACCCGTCCGGCTCTGATCATGCCGACGCGGTCGGCGACCTGCTCGACCTCCGACAGGACGTGCGAGGAGAGGAAGACCGTCGTGCCCTCGAGGACGAGCTGGCGGAGGCTCGAGTGCACCTCGTGCTGGACGATCGGGTCGAGTCCCGAGGTGGGCTCGTCGAGCAGCAGCAGCTCGGGCGTCCCCATGAGCGCCTGGACGAGGCCGACCTTCTGGCGGTTGCCCTTCGAGAGCGACCGGATCGGGCGGTCCACCTCGAGGTCGAAGCGCTCGCACAGCGAGGCGATGGCCTGCCAGGACGGCCCCCTCCTCAGGTGGGCGAAGTGCGAGAGCACCTCCCTCGCCGTCAGGCGGTCGTAGAGGACGAGGTCGCCGGGCAGGTAGCCGAGGCGTCGGCGCACGGCCACGCCGTCCCGCCGGGGGTCGAGGCCGAAAAGGCGGATCGTCCCGCGATCAGGCCGGATGAGATCGAGCAGGAGACGGATCGTCGTCGTCTTGCCGGCACCGTTCGGGCCGAGGAAGCCGAAGACCTCGCCCGGCCCGACCTCGAGCGTGACGTCCTCGATGCCGCCGCCTTTGCGGTAGCGCTTGCTCACCGTCTGCATCTCGACGACCGGCTGTCCCGCCGGTCGCCTGGTGCCGGCGACGACCTCCGGGCGTGAACGTGCTCCCATCCAAGTTGCCTCCCTCACCATCACACGACAGACGGCGCCTCTGGGATAGGGGAGGAAGTCACGAACTCGGGCCCGCCGGCGGGGTCCCGTGTTCAGGCTGCGCCCGGCAGCTCCCCCTCGGCCCTCTCGTCGGTGCCCCGTGCGGGCGTTCCTCCGGAGGGGTCGCGGCCTCCGGTGTCCAGGCGGAACGGTGGGTACTCGTCGCGGAGCAACGCCGCGTAGGCGAGCACGCGGAAGACCCAGCGGTCGAGTCCCACGACGACGTCGAACAGCGGACGCGGATAGCGGCCGCTCACGAGCAGGACCGCGCCTGCGACGATGGCGAGCAGCCCGACGAGGCCTCCGCCGACGACCACGACGAGCCCCTCCACCTCGCTCCAGACGAGCGCCACCCCGCCGACGAGGATCGCCACGACGACGTAGTGAGGGAGGGCGAGCAGCCACCACTTGACGAGCACGAGGCCGCGGGAGAGCCGTTCGGGGTACTCGAGCGACAGGTCCGCCGGGTAGTTCGGGTCCGGCCCGAGCCTGAAGGGCGGATAGCGGTCGGTGCCGAGGGCGAAGTACGAGTAGAACGCCACCCGCCAGGTCCAGCGGAGCACGCCGACGTTGAACCGGAAGATCGGGCGCGGGTAGTGGCCCGTGACAAGGACGGCGAAGCCGGCGAGGACCGTGAGGACGACGAAGGCCGCCCAGAGGAAGGCGAGCACGACGTAGTGGGGGACGGCGAGCAGCCACTTCACGAGCCAGAGGGCGCGACCGAGCGGCTCGTCGAGGTCGGCGTCGAGTCGCAGCGGATACGCACGGTCGGCCGACGGGAGCTCCTCGGCCGTCACGGGCGGTGTGCCCTCGATGACCTCCCGCGGGCGGGCGCCTCTCCATGCGAGCAGCGAACCGGCGAGGAGGAGCACTGCCCCTCCCGCGAGGAGGCCGCTTCCGAGGGGAGTGAGCCAACCCGCCTTCGCCCCGAGCGAGACGTAGGCGACGACCGGAGCGGCCGCGTCGGTTCGCATGATGACCACCGCCCAGTGGCCGGGGCGGACGTCCCAGACGAGGCTCTGGCGACCGAGCCCGGAGACCGATGCCACCCAGAAGGTGCTCGCCTCCGGCAATGCGGCCGTTCCTCCGGCGAGGTGGCGGTCGGCGGCCCTGAGCGGGGCGAAGGACAGGTCGGTCATCTCGTCGTATCCGACTCCGTTCAGGTACCCCTCGATGGCGCCGCGCGGGGCGATCCCGATGAAGACCGACGCGCCGTCGGCCAGCTCCGCCCGGATGCGGACGGTTCCGATGGCGCGTTCGGGCAGCCAGTCCGTCGGGCCGGCGCCGCCGCCGGAGTCGACCATCGACACGAGCGCATGACCGGTGCTCGAGAACGTGGTCGTCGAGGTGCTGAGGTACCCCGAGGCATCGCGCTCGGTGTGGTCCAGCCACATCAGGCCACCGCCCGTCGCGAGCAGCCCGAGGCCCATCAGCACGACCACGCCGCCAAGAAGGGTCATGGCCACCTTGAGGGCGCCGCTGCGGCGCCGTGGCGCGGCAGTCGGGGGACCGGAGGAGACGGTCATGGCGCCACCATGCGCCCCTTCAGCCGGTGCCGACAGGGTCGAACGGCCCTCCAGGGCAGCCCGCTGGCCGGGGGCGAGCCGGTTCCGGCATCATGGTCCGATGCAGGTCGCGCCGACGCGATGAACTGGGTCGACCTCGTCATCATCGTCCTCGTCCTCCTGTCCGGCCTGCACGGATGGAGGACAGGGGGAGCCCTGCAGGTTCTCACCTTCGGGGGGCTCTGGCTCGGGCTCGTGGTTGGCGTGCTGATCGCGCCGCCGGTCGCCCGGCTCGTCTCGCCGGCTGCCCGTGGGATCGTCGCCATCGTCGTCGTGCTGGCCGCCGCCCTCCTGCTCGGTCTCGTCGGCGAGGTGGCGGGGCTGCGCGTCGGGAGGGTGCTGCGCCGTATCCGGCTCCG
>JAKACF010000060.1 GCA_021821585.1 Actinomycetes bacterium | reverse complement strand
GTGGGCCCGCTCGATCTCGTCGTAGGAGATCTGGCGGACCTCCCCCTCCCGCCCGGCGACCTCGATGCGGACGCCGGTGTCGTCCGAGGAGACGAGCGTGCCCTCGAGGCGACGCTCCCCCTCGGTCCCGGGCCGGGTCCTCACGCTCACGAGCGCGCCGAGGTGACGGCCGAAGTGCTCGGGACGCCGGAGGCGCCGCTCGAGCCCCGGGCTCGAGACTTCGAGCTCGTAGCTGCCGCCGGGGACCGGATCGACGTCGTCGAGGGCCCTCGAGATGGCGGCGGTGGCCCCGCCGATGGCGTCGAGATCGACCCCGCCCTCCCGGTCGACGGTGACCCTCACGGTCTTGGCCTGCACCTCGACGTCCACGAGCTCGAGCCCGGCGGCGGCCACGACGGGCGCGACGACACGCTCGAGCTTGTCGATCGTGCCCATCATCGCCTCCTCCCATGACCACGCCGGCGGACTCCCCGGCAACGAAAAAGACGTGGGCAACCGCCCACGTCGACCCACGCTGCTCTTACTAGAACGGCCCGGTCAGTATAGCAGCCGCCTCCGGCGCTCGAAAGGTCCTGACCTGCTTTTTTGGGCCTGCGGCACCCTCCTCAGGGGGCCGGGGGCAAAGGAGGTGACGCCTCCGACAGCGCCGCCCGCAGAGCGCGGCGAGCATGCTCGAGCTGCTTGCGGACGGTCCCCTCGGCGATGCCGAGGGCGCTCGCGGCCTCGGCCGTGGAGAGGCCGACGACGAGGCAGAGCACGGCACATGCCCGCCGGCGGGCCGGCATCGCGGCCAGCTCGGCCTCGACGTCGAGGCGCAGCTCGATGCCCCCGGCATCGTTCGCCGGCAGCGGCACCTCGTCGAGAGGGAGCTCTCTCGTCGCCAGCCGGCGCCGGGCCAGCCGGAAGGCGGTCCTGAAGACGTAGCCCGGGGGGTTCGAGCCACCCCGGACCCGGCGCCAGTGCCCGAGGGTCCTCGCGAACGCCTCCTGGGCGGCGTCCTCCGCCGAGGCGTGGTCGAGCCCGCCGAGCTCGAGGGCCCGCACGACGCGGCGGTAGTGCGACTCGAACATCGCGACGAAGTCCGACGCCACCCCTGGGGCCTGTGCCCCCGTCTCTCCCGGCGGCGGTTCGAGTGCGATCACGCAAGTCTGGTCGAGCCGGGACCGCCAGGGCGCGCCCTCACCCCCGAGGGCGGCCCGGCCGGCGGAGCGATCACGAGCCGGCGGCGCAGGAGCTCGGGACGGCGATGTCGCGCGGCGCCTGGAGCGACGCCCGCTCGAGGAGCCCTCCCGCCGGGCTGAGGGCGACCAAGCTCACGCCGTCGCGACGCGCCTGGCCGGCCGACGCCGCCCGACCGACGAGCACCACCCAGCCCTTCGAGGGAACCGCGGCGTCCTTGGATCCTCCCCCGAAGCGGGCCTCCACCCGCCCCACGCTGGCGCCCACCTCGGCGAGCGCCACGAGGACAGGGTGGTGACCTCCGACGACCGCCTCGGCGAGCGTCTCGAACGGCTCGGCGACCCCGGTCGAGCTCGGGGCCACCACCGTCGCCGGTGGGGCCCCGTCGACAGAGACCCTGACGAGCAGCTCGCCCGACCGCGAGCACATCGGCAGGAGCGGCCCGTCCGGCGGAAGGGGAAGCCCGGTGCTCGTCGTCGTGACCGCGCCGGAGACGGCACCCCCGGTCAATGGTTGACGGGTGCCCTGCGAGGGACGGGCGAAGGTAACCAGGTAGGCGCGCACGCCGATCCCCTCGACGTGCCGCCCGAGGACGAACGTGAGCTTCCCGAGCTCCGCACCTCCGCAGCCGAGGAAGGTGCAGATCTGCGACGAGGCGAACGTGGCGTCGTTCGATCCCGGGAGCGCCGGGACCGGCGACAGCCCCTTTGGGACCCGGACGACCCGGAGGCCGGGTGCCAGGGCCGCCGCCTCGTGACGCGTGCCTCCAGCGGCGTCGCCGAGAGCAGCCGGGCCGGGGCCGGCGCCGGGGGTCCGGGCGAGGCCCACCCCGAGCGCGGTCCCGGCCGCCACGACCGCGACGGACCCGACGGCCCCGATCGCCCTCGCACGTCGCCGCCGGTGGCGCCGGACGACGGCCGCCAGCGCCCCCTCGGGGGCGCCGCCCGGTGACCCCTCGATCAGCTGGCGGAGCGGTGGATCCTCCATGTCTGTGCAAAGCCTCCCGGGGGCGAAGTCGCGTATCGGCCCGGGGATCCACAGTGCACGCGCCGGGTTCGGTAGACGCCTCGGTAAGCGCCCCCCGGAGGCTGCCGGCATGCCACTCGCCGCTCGACCCCGTCGCAGGGGGCTCGGAGACGTCACCGAGCCCCAGGCCCTCTCGATCGCGCACCTCCGCCTGCGTCCGCCCTCCGAGCGACCGACCCGTCGGGGCGGACGACGTCCCCACCTGGTCGTGCTCGGGGTGGCGGTCGTCGTCGTCTGCGCAGGCGTCGGCGCCGAGCTCGCCCACCGCTCCAACGCCCGCTCGGCCTACCTCGAAGTCACGAGGGCGCTCCCCGCCGGGGCGCTGGTGCGACCCGACGACCTGAGCGAGGTGGAGCTCGGCCTGCCCCCCGGCTTCGCGGCCGTCCCGGCAGCCGACGAGGGTGCTCTCACGGCCTCCCGCACCGTCGGCCCGCTCGTGCCGGGGACGCTCCTCGTCGCCGGCGACCTGGTGCGCAGCCTCCCCCGGTCGGGCACGGCGCTCGTCGGGGCGAGCCTCCAGCCAGACCAGATGCCGGCCACCCTCGAGCCGGGTGACGCCGTCTGGCTCGTGCTCTCGGCAGCCGGGACCGGGTCCGCCAGCGGCCCGGCGAGCACCTCGGTGTCCGCGCCGGCGCCCGGAGACAGCGCCCGCCTCGGTCGTGGGACGGTCTTCGCGCTCGGGACCGGGCCCTCGTCCTCGGCAGCGGTGACGACCGGCGGAGAGGAGGTGACCGTGGCGGTACCGGAGAGCGAGGCGCCGGCGGCAGCCGTCGCGAGCGCTGCGGGCACTCTCAGCCTCGTGCAGGTGCCCCTCGGCCCCGCTGGCGGAGGTTCCCGATGAGCCTCGTCGCCCTCTGCTCGGCCAAGGGCTCCCCGGGAACGACGACGGTCTCCCTGTTGCTCGCGAGAGAGCTCGCGCGGCGACTCGGCAGGACCGGCGGCGTCTGCCTCCTGGACGCCGACCCGGACGGAGGCGACGTGGCCGTCCGCCTCGGGCTCGACCCTGTGCCCGGCGCCGGCACGCTCGCACTCGCCGGACGCCACGGGATCGACGACGGGCTGCTGCTCGCCCACTCCCAACGCACGACGACCCTGCCCGGCGTTGCCGTCGTCGCCGGCATCTCAGGACGGGCTCAGCAGGCGACCCTCGACTGGCTCGTCCGCCCGCTCGCGGACGCGGCGGTACGAAGCCCCTTGCAGCTCGTCGTCGATCTCGGCCGCATCGCGGCGGGCGGGCCCGCCAGCGTCCTGCTCGAGCGCGCCGGCGAAGTGCTCGTGGTCTGTCGATCCGACACCGCCTCGGTCGTCCACACCCGCTCCGCCCTCATCCGCCTGCGGGCCCAGGGCATCGCCGCACGTGCCGTTGTCGCAGCCCGTGACGACCGGGTGGCCGAGGAAGTCTCGATGGCGCTCGGGCACCCCGTCGCCGGGGTGGTGCCACTCGGGCATGGCGGCCCGTTCGATTTCGCCGGCCCCCGCCTGCCGGTCGCGAGCCTCCGCGCCGAGGACCGGGCGCTCCAGCGGGCCATCGGTGGGCTGGCCGCCTTCGTGCTCGGGCAGGCGCCTGCCCTCGTCACTCCGCAGGTGGCCATCACCGAGCACGCCCCCGACGCCGTGCGCCTTGCCGCCGGCCGCCTGCACCGCCCCGAGGGGGAGGAGCCGTGAGCCCGTCGACGGGCGAGGTGGCGCCCTCCGTCGAGATGTTCGAGCTTGCCTCTGCGGTGCGGGCGGAGGTGGCGAGGTCGCTCGCCCTCGAGGAGAGCACGGCGACCGATCCGCTGCGCGCCCGGGCGGCGTTCCTCGTGCAACGGGCGCTCGACGGGCTGGCTGCCGCACGGGTGCAGGAGGGCCGAGCGCCGCTTCGCGACGAGGAGGAACAGGTGGCGCACCGGCTCGCCCTCGACATGCTGTTCGGCCTCGGGATGCTGCAACGCTTCGTGGACGACCCCGAGGTCGAGAACGTCGACGCGAACGGCTGTGACCGCGTGTTTGTCACCTACGGGGACGGTCGCAAGGTGAGGGTGGGCGCCGTCGCCTCGAGCGACGAGGAGCTCGTCGCCATCGTCCGGAGCGCGGCCGCACGGTTCGGCTTGAGCGAGCGGCGCTTCGACGCTGCCCAGCCCGAGCTCGACCTGCGACTTCCGGACGGGAGCCGGCTGTCGGCCGTGATGGCCGTCACGGAGCGGCCGGTGGTCGACATCCGCCGCCATCGCCTCGCCGACCTCGATCTCCGCGCTCTCGTCTCACTCGGGGCGCTCGACGAGGAGCTGGCAGCCTTGCTCTCTGCGGCCGTGCGCGCCAAGCGCAACGTCCTCGTGTCCGGCGCGATGAATTCCGGGAAGACCACCCTTCTGCGGGCGTTGGCGGCGGAGATCCCGCCCGAGGAGCGGATCGTCACGATCGAGCAGTCGCTCGAGCTCGGTCTCGACCGACAAGGGGATCGGCATCCCGACTGCGTCGCGATGGAGGCCAGGCTGGCCAACACCGAAGGAGAGGGTGCCGTCACGATGGCGCAGCTCGTCCGTCGGTCACTGCGCATGAACGCCTCGCGGGTCATCGTCGGAGAGGTGCTCGGCGACGAGATCATCCCCATGCTGAACGCGATGAGCCAGGGACGCTCGGGCTCCATGGGCACGATCCACGCCGACTCGTCCGCCGGCGTCTTCCGCCGTATCGCCGCCTATGCGGTCCAGTCGCCCGAGCGCCTTCCGCTCGAGGCGTCCAACCTGCTCATCGCCGGGGCGATCCACTACGTCGTCCACCTCGACGCCTCGCCCGGGACCGGAGGCATGCGCCGCCACGTCGCGTCCGTACGGGAGGTGGTCGACGCCGAGGGAGCGCTCGTCATCTCCAACGAGATCTGGCGGCCGGGACCGGACGGCTCGGCCGTGCCGGCCGCACCGCTTGGAGCGGCCTCCCTGCGGGCGCTCGCCGAGACCGGCTACCAACCCGTGCGCCGGGCCCGGCCGTGATGAGCCTCCTGGCCGCGCTCGCCGGTGGAGCGGCCGGCGTCGGGATCCTCATGACCCTGCGGGGGCTCGGCCGGAACGGACCGCCGGAGGCCGGCACCTCCCGGGTGCCGACGGCTCGACGGGAAGGCGGCCTCTCGCGCCTCGAGACGCTGCTCGCGCTCGGAGCCGCCGGTGTCGCCGTGGTGATCACACGGTGGCCGATCGCCGCCCCGCTCGCCGCTGCGGCGGTCCTCGGGACCCGTGGCCTGCGCCGGGGGACCGGCTCGAAGACCATCGAACGCCTCGAGGCCGTGGCGACCTGGACCGAGATGCTGCGCGACACGCTGGCGGGTGCCTCCGGGCTCACCCAAGCGCTCGTCACGACGGCGGCGACCGCTCCGGAGGCGCTGAGCGGCGCGATCAGCTCCCTGGCAGCGAAGTTGAGCGCCGGTGTACCGCTCGAGATCTCCCTCCGGGAGCTCGGCGCCGAGGTCGCCGACCCGGCCGCCGACATGGTCGTGATCGCCCTCGTCATGGCGTCCCGGGAGCGAGCCCAGCGCCTCGGTGACCTGCTCGGCGCCCTCGCAGCCTCCATCCGCGAGGAGGTCGGCATGCGCCTCGCGGTGGAGGCGTCACGCGCCTCGTCCCGTGCCGCCGTGCGGATGATCACCGGCTTCTCGCTCGCCCTGTTCGCCTTCATGGCGCTGTTCGCCCGCACCTACCTCGCGCCGTACCGATCGCCCACCGGTCAGCTGGTCCTCGCCGTCGTCGGCCTTCTGTTCGGTCTCGGCCTCTGGCTCATGTCCGCTATGGTGAGGCCCGAGCCACTGCCCCGGCTCCTGCTCGACGCGGAGGAGCCACGGTGACGACCTTCACGCTCCTCGGCGCTCTAGTGGGCTGCGGTCTTGTCACCATCCTCGTCGGCGCGATGAGGAGCGGCGAGAGCCTCGTCGAGGCAGTCGACCGTCTCGAGGCCGCGGGCGGGAGCCCCGGCGCGCGGTCGGCGGACGAACCGGCCGCCCTCACCCGCGTCGGCCTCGCAATCTCGACGTCGGCGTCCCATATCGGGGTCCCGCTCGTCCGCAAGGAGGACCTGGCACTGCTCGAGCGCAGCATGCCCGACCAGCTCTCGGCGATCGGGCTCGCCTCGATGGGCCTCGCTGCCGTTGGTGCCCTCACGCCCTTGTTGCTCGGTCTGGTCGGCATCTCGCTGCCCCCGATCACCTCGCTCGGGGCGGCCATCGCCGGGCTCGCGGTCGGCGCCATGCTCCCGACGTCCGACCTGCGCCGCAAGGCGGAGAGGGAACGGTCCCACTTCGCCCGTGCCCTCGGCTCCTTCCTCGAGCTCGTCGTCATGGCGCAAGCGGGAGGCATGGGCGTCGAGGGTGCGCTCATGGCGAGCGCGCAGGCCTGCGCTGACCCTTCCTTCCAGCGGCTCCGGTCTGCTCTCGAGCAGGCCCAGATCGCCGGGGTGACGCCGTGGGACTCCCTCGGGCGCCTCGGAGCCCGAGTCGGCATCCCGGCTCTGAGCGAGCTGTCCTCCACCTTGACTCTGGCGGGCACCGAAGGGGCGAGGGTCCGCACAACCCTTGCCGCCAAGTCGGCCTCCCTGCGCCAGCGGGAGATCGCAGCGGCGCAAGCCCGGGCGAACGCCACGACAGAACGCCTCTTCCTGCCATCCATCGTGTTGATGCTGGCCTTCGTCGTCTTTCTCATGTTCCCGGCCGGCGCCCGTCTCGCTCACCTCCTCTGAGCGACGCAGGCCCGAAGGACTCGCGGCTCGTGCCGCCCGACCACCTCGTCAAAGGAGCCCTCCATGCTCGAGCTGTCCGTACTCCGTGTTCTCTGCGAGACCCTCGCCGCCCGGATCGCCGCCGCACGCCTCGATCCTGATCGAGGTGACGTCGCTGAGAAGATCGTGATCGTCGGCGTCTTCGTCGTACTCGCCATCACCGTCGGCGCGCTCATCACCAAGGCCGTCACCGGTGACGCGACAAGCATCGCGAAGACGATCTCCGGTGCCGCTCATTAGGGCGAACCGACGCGACGCCCCCCGTCGACGGCAGCAACGCCGCCGGCGGGGGGACGAGCGCGGGTCCGCCACGGCCGAGGCGCTCCTCGTCCTCCCGGCCCTCATGCTGCTGCTCGTCGCCGGCCTTCAGTTCGCCCTCTACGGCTTGGCGAGCCATGCAGCCGCCCTCGCCGCAGAGGAGGCCGGCGCGGTCGCACGGTCGGCCCTCGCAACACCGGGCGCTGCCGCCGCGCTGGCCCGAGAGGACGTTCGGGCGATCGCCTCCGGGATGCTCGTCGACCCGGTGGTGACCGTCACCGAGACCCACGGCCGGGCCGAGGTGACGGTCCGAGGACGCGTTCCCGAGCTGCTGCCGGGTCTCCACCTCTCCGTGCGCGCCGTCAGTGCCGGGCCACCCCAGGAGTTTCGTCCGGCATGAGCGCGCCCCGAACACTCCACCGCAGGAGCCGGGCGACCGATGAGCGGGGCTCGGCGGCGGCGGAGCTCGTCTTCATGACTCCGGTGCTCATGGCCGTGATCGCCGCCTTCTCGATCGCCGCTCAGGTGCTGACGACCCGTCTCGAGCTCAACGACGTCGCCCGGGTGGCGCTCGAGGCTGCCGCGGCTGCTCCGTCTCCGGCTGCGGCCATCTCATGGGCGGCCGGAACCGCCACCTCCGATGCCCGCAGTCAGTCGCTGCGTTGCTCACTGCTCGAGGTGAAGACCGACGTCGGCGACTTCCAACCGGGCGGCGAGGTCAGCGTCACGGTCTCCTGCCTATTGCACCTCGGTGGCTTCGCGTTCGGGCCCGGCGCCTCCGACATCCGGCTCTCGGCCAGCGGGCAGGCCGCTGTCGAGCCCTACCGGGTGGTGGGACCGTGACCGGCAGGGGGGACGCCGCCGGCTCGGTGACCGCCTTCACCGTTCTGCTCATGGCGGCCCTCATGTCGGTACTCGGCCTTGTCGCGGAAGGCGGCCAGGTGATAGCAGCGCGCGAGCGCGCCATGGCCGACGCCGAGCAGGCGGCGCGGGCCGGCGCGGCGGTGCTGTCACCCGGTGAGGCCCACCTGGGCGGGATCCTCGACCCAGGGTCGGCCCCGGCCCTCGCGGCAGAGCGCGCACTCAACGCTGACGGCCACAGAGGAACCGCGACCGTCTCGGGACGGGTGGTGACGGTTCGGCTGTCCCCCTTCCGCGTGCGCACGCCCCTGCTGGCGCTGGTCGGGATCCCCTCGGTCTCGGTCGGGGCGAGTGCCTCGGCGGAGGCCATCGATGGCTGAGGACGCCGGTGCCCGCGCCGGAGAGACCCGCCCGGCTCTCGCTCGCCGCAGCGTGCCTGCTCCTCGCGGCGTGCTCACTGTTGTGGTTCGTCGCACCGCTCAGACCCTGCGTTGCGACCGTCTCCGCTTTCCTCCGGCGTCCCGAGATCCGGCTCTCCGACCGGCGGCTGCGAGGGCTCATCGGCTCGGCGGCCTGGGTGTCGTGCCTCATCGCGCTCGGCGCCTTGGTCGAACAGGGGATCACCGCCTCGAGAGACGGGCGGCGGCGGGGGCCACATGCCACAATGACCGCGGCGACTCTCGGCGGGGCGGTATCGGACGGTGACGACATGTCCCGACGAAGGTCACGACCGCCCACCAGCGTCCTAGGGGACAGAGAACGAGCCGAGATGCCAGACGAGCGAGCACCAAGCGAGCCCACACAGCGCCCGGCCCGCAGCCCGAGCGTTCTCGCCACCGCCGCCCTGCTCGCCGCCCGACGGCGCTGGGCTTGGGCCGCGACCGAGCTCGCCGACAAGGAAAGCAGCACCCGGGGCGACGGGTCGGACGGCGCCCGGGCGGAGGCAGCCTCCCGTACGGGGACACCGTCGTTCGTCATGCCCCCGCTCCACTTGGAGGATCCCGAGTGGTCCCGGGCGGTGCTCGGACTCGTCTCGGAGGCCGCGCCCACGTCGCGCGTCGCCGCCGTGACTCTCCGACCGACCGTCGTCGAAGTCGCTCTCGTGCCGCCGTCGGCTCCGAGCCCGCCATTTGCCGCCGGCCCGGAGGATGTCTGGCTCCTCGAGCGCAGCTCCGGCATGCTCGCCGAGCTCCCCAGCACCCCGTCGATCGTCGCTGCGAGCCGGCGGGCGGCGCTCGTGAGCGCCTGGACCCACGAGGGCTCTCGTGCGCTCATCAACCTTCTCGGCTGTCGTTCTGTCGCCCTCGACGGGCCCCCCGTCGCTGTGGGTACGACGCTGTCCGATGTCGTCGTCGAGCTCGCCACGAGGCGCTGGTGCGACCTCGACGAGCTCGTCGTGACGGGCTTCGGACCCGAGATCGCCGGCCTGGAGGAGGTCGTCTGCCTGAGGGACGCGAACGAGGCTCTCGACCACCTGAACACCGCCTCATCGGACCGTAGGCAGAGCAGTCGCGTCCGTTGTGTCGTAGTCGGGCCCGGGACGGCCCGGGCTCGCAAAGGGACCGACCCCTTGCGAGCCCTCGTCGAGCTCGTCCACGCGATGCCAGAGGCGGGAATCATCTGCTGCGACCCGGGCCTCGCGACGGTGAGGGCTGTATGGCAGCTGTCGTCGCACAGGGAGGCCCGGGCGCTCCTCCTCAGGCAGGGTTCGGGTGACCGTCTGATCGCCTCACCGACCTACAGGGCCGACCCGGGGAACGCCCACCGACGCGGCGACGCACGAGCGGTTGCCTTCACCCACGCCACCGCGCGGATGGGCGCCGATCCGACTGTTCGTCCCCCGGCCGTCGGTGCCGCCCACTGGGGCCCTCGGGACCCGAGCAGCGCCCACGAGCCGGTAGCTGCCTCGCCGGACGACGGGGTCGTCGTGCGTGTCCTCGGGCCTGTCGATGTCCAGGGTTCCCGCACCTCGTTCGACCGGCGCCCCCGCGTGACCGAGCTCGTCGTCTACCTCGCGATGCACCCGAACGGCTGCTCAGGCGAGTCGATCGCCTCCGCCGTCTGGCCGGAGCGTCGAGTCCCTGCCCAGACGCTCGCCAACCGCCTCTCCGAGGCGCGTCGGGCGCTCGGGGAGACTTCCCTCGGCGTCTCGCGGCTCCGGCGGGTCTCGGGGCGACACGTCCTCGACGGTGACGTGACGACGGACTGGTCCACTTTCGAGCGCCTCACCGATGAGAGTCGCGCAGACGACGACATCGCCGCCGCGCTCAGCCTCGTGCGCGGCAGGCCCTTCGAAGGACTGTCCGAGGGCGGATGGGTCCTGCTCGAGGGGCTGGCTTCCACCATCGAGGCCCGCGTGGTCGAGGCTGCCTGCCGCCTCGCCCTCCACGAGTTGGATCGCGGCCGTGCGGCACGCGCCGAGTGGGCCGCGCGCCGCGCCCTCGTGGCGGCTCCCTGGGACGAACGTCTCTACCGGATCCTCATGCTGGCAAGCCATGCCGCAGGAAATCGGGGCGGCATCGAGAGCGCCCTTCGTTCGCTCGCCCGGGTGCTCGAGTGGGACGGGGAGCCGCTCGAGGTCGTGCACCCCGAGACGGCGACGCTCTACCGTCGGCTTCGCCACGAAGGCCCCGGCGACGGCGAGGCCAGACGCAGGGCCTGGTGAGGCCCCACGGCTAGCCTGCCGGCCATGGGAGTGCTCGACGGCAAGAAGATCCTCGTGACCGGTGTGCTCACCGACGACTCACTCGCCTTCGGCGTCGCCCAGCTGGCACTGCGGGAAGGTGCCGAGATCGTGCTGACCGGCGCCGGCCGAGCGCTGTCGCTCACCCGGCGCGTCGCCAAGCGGCTGTCGGCAGGCTCGGAGGTGCTCGAACTCGACGTCACGGTGCCGCACCATGCCGAGTCAGTAGCCGAGCAGGTCGCCGACCGATTCGGACGTCTCGACGGCGTCGTCCACTCCATCGGCTTCGCTCCCGAGAGCTGCCTCGGCGGCGAGCTGTCCCGAGCGGAGTGGAAGGACGTGGCCGTCGCCCTCGAGATCTCTGCCTACTCGCTCAAGCTGCTCGCCACCGCGTTCGCTCCCCTCCTCAAGGCTGCCGGCGGCGGGTCCATCGTCGGACTCGACTTCGACGCGACCATCGCCTGGCCCGGCTACAACTGGATGGGGGTCGCGAAGGCGGCCCTCGAGTCGCTCGCCCGGTACCTCGCCCGCGACCTCGGCCCGCAAGGGACGCGGGTGAACCTCGTCGCTGCCGGCCCCATCCGCACCATGGCGGCAAAGTCGATCCCCGACTTCGCCAAGTTCGAGGACGTGTGGGACGGGCGCTCACCACTCGGATGGGACGTTCGCGACTCCTCGGCGGTCTCAAAGGCAGTCGTCGCATTGTTGTCGGACTGGTTCCCGAAGACCACCGGTGAGATCGTGCACGTCGACGGCGGCTTCCACGCGATGGGAGCATGAGCCGACCCTTTCCCGACCACTCCCGAGGCCACGGCGGACGAGACCGTCAGAGGGATCGAGAGACGGGAGGAGAAGCTAAGGTTGTCGGACGCTGGCGGCGTGGCCGAGTGGTTCAGGCAAGGGCCTGCAAAGCCCTCTACAGCGGTTCGATTCCGCTCGCCGCCTCGAGGGGATGATCTCAATTTGAGGCGCTGAGACATCTCAAAACGACCGTGCGAGCGCGCTGGCGCCTCGAAGTGTGACCGATGAAGGCCTGCCTCGGTCCTGATGACCGCTCTCGGAGGCACAGCCGCGGGTATCCGGCTCTTCGCGGTCGACTCCGGACGCGGCGAAACCTCCCGGGTCAGGGAGGCTGAGACCGACAGGAAGCGCTCAGCCGGGTGGTCCGACGGCCCCCGCGAAGAGCTGAACAGCTCGGTTGTCGAGGTCGCCGAGGAGCTCCTGCCAGGATCCCGGGCGGCGCCGCCGGCGCCGCCGTGGCAGATCCTTGTTCTCGAGCTCGGCCTTCTTGGCCTCGAAGCTGCGGATGCGGTCGAAGTTGACCGCCACAAGGCTGAAGCCGAGCAGCACGCGGAGCTTCGTGAGCCCAAAGACCCTGAAGAAGCCACGGACGAGGTGGAGGTAGCCGCCGTTCAGCGCCGCATTGACCGACTCGACGGCGTTGCGGCGGTTCATCGAGATCCTCCAGGCCGTCGTCCCGAAGGGGATGAGCTGG
>JAKACF010000059.1 GCA_021821585.1 Actinomycetes bacterium | reverse complement strand
CGGGGGGAGGGCTCGAACCTCCAACATTCGGCTCCAAAGGCCGACGTTCTGCCGATTGAACTACCCCGGAGTGCCGCGGGCTCGCCGGGAGACCCGGACGACCAGCATAAGCCGGCATCGGGATCAGGCACCGGGAGGTAGGTTCCGGGCATGCCCGGCGGCACCGGGCGCCGTCTCGTGCTGCTCAACCGGGACCTGCGCCTCCACGACCACCCCACGCTTCACGCCGCCGGCGCCGGCGGAGTCGTCGCCTTCGTCCTCGACGAGGAGCTGCTGGCACTCCCGACGCTCGGTGCCAACCGGCTCGCCTACCTGCTCGAGGCGCTCGAAGCGCTGCGGGAGGCCTGCCGGGGGCTCGGGGGCGACCTCGTCGTCCGGCGGGGGCGCCTTCGCGAGGAGGTGCCCGCCCTCGCCGAGGCGGTTGGCGCGAGCGAGCTGCACGTCACGAGGGACGTGAGCGCCTTCGCCCGCCGCCGCGAGCGCCTGCTCGGCGAGCTGTGCTCGGGTTCGGGGCGCACGCTCGTGCTCCACGACGGCGTCGGGATCGTCCCGCCCGGCTCGCTCGCTCCCGCCGGAGGCGACCACTACAAGGTCTTCACGCCCTACTGGCGCGCCTGGCAGGTGTCGGCCCGCCGACGGCTCCTCCCGCCGCCCCGGACGATGGCTCCCCTGCCCACCGGCCTCGAGCCGGGCCGCATCCCTTCGCTCGCGGAGCTCGCCGGCGGCGGCAGGCGGGCCGACCCGCTCGGGCGGAGGGTCGCCCGAGCGCTCGTGGCCGGGGGCGCCTCGCCCCTTCGCCAGGCCGGCGGCGAGCGGGCCGCCCGCCAGCGTCTCGCAGCCTTCGCCGCTCGCGCGGCGGCCTACGAAGCGGACCGGGACGACCTCTCCCGTGACGGAACCTCACGCCTCTCGGCCGACCTCCACTTCGGCTGCCTGTCCGCCCTCGAGGTCGAGGCCCGGGTCGGCGAGCGGTCGCCGGAGTACATCCGTCAGCTGTGCTGGCGTGACTTCTTCCTCTCGGTCACCCACGCCGTCCCCGTCATCGCCCGCCGCGACTACCGCCCACGGCCGTGGCGCTGGCGGCGGGACGACGACGAGCTCGAGGCCTGGCGCCGCGGCGAGACCGGTGTGCCGCTCGTCGACGCCGCCATGCACCAGCTGGAGGCCGAGGGCTACGTGCACGGGCGGGCGCGCCTCGTGGCAGCCTCGTACCTCACCAAGACGCTCCGGCACCACTGGAGAGAAGGTGCCGACCACTTCCTGCGGACCCTCACCGACGGCGACGTCGCCAGCAACTCGTGCAACTGGCAGTGGATGGCGGGCACCGGGAACGACACCCGCCCGAACCGGGTGCTCAACCCCGAGCGCCAGGCGAAGCGCTTCGATCCGTCCGGTCGCTACCGGGCCCGCTACGGCACCGGCACGGGCATGCCGTGATCAGGTCGCCGTGACGGTCGGCTAACCTCACCGACGCCATGGGATCCCTCATCAAGAAGCGCCGGAAGCGCATGCGCAAGAAGAAGCACAAGAAGATGCTGAAGCGCACGCGCTGGCAGCGGCGCGCCGCCGGCAAGTAGCGCCTTCGGGCTAGACCGGCCGGGCCGCCTGCACGGCCGAGGGACCCGTTCGCCTCGCCAGCCTGACAAAGGCGCTCTCGCGCCCCGAGACGATCTCGCCCCGCACGCCCTCCGCCAGCTCGCCGAGCGCCTCCGCCGCCCCCTCGACGAACCAGGTCCCTCCGCTGCCCGCCAGCCGGGGGCGGCTGCCCGAGGCCGCCCCGAGCAGGTCCCGCCACCAGCGGAGCTCGGGATAGGCCGCCAGGGCGGCCGGCTCGAGGTCGTTGCCGTGCTCGCCCCGGGGGCCCCCGAGCTCGTCGAAGGCTCGGTAGACGACAGGGGTCGAGACGTGCACCCGCGGCGTGACGAGCAGGAAGGCGGATGCCTCCCCGTCGGCCAGCGGCTCCACCACCTCGCCGATCCCCGACACCCTCGCCCGCCCGCCGACCAGGCAGAACGGGACGTCGGCGCCGAGGCCGGCGGCGACCGAGAGGTCCGCCACGCCGGCCCAGCGGAGCACCGCGGCCGCGTCGGACGACCCGCCGCCGAGGCCTGCCCCGGTCGGGATGTGCTTGTCGAGGTGCCAACGGGCCCGCCGGCCGCACAGCTCGAGCGCCCGCTCGACGAGGTTGGCCCCGGGCGGGCCCGCCTGCTCGGGCGGCGCTGTCCCGGGAAGTCCCACCCAGGCGACGAGGTCCCGGACCTCGGAGCCCTCCTCCCCCTCGGTGAGCTCCAGCTCGTCGGCGAGGTCGAGCGAGACCATCTCCGCCTCGAGCAGGTGGTAGCCGTCCTCCCGCCGCCCGAGGACCCGGAGCGCGGTGGTGAGCTTGGCGGGAGCGACGAGGCGCGTCACGGCGTCGCCGCCGGCCGGGCCGGCCGCCTGGCGTGGGCGAGCCTCCCCCACTCCTCGACCGACAGCTCCTCGGGGCGTCGCGTCGGTGCGATCCCGGCGGCGGCGAAGACCGCCTCGGAGACCATCGTCGACAGCGAGCGACGCAGCATCTTGCGGCGCGTGGCGAAGCCGGCGGACACGAGCGCGTCGATCTCGGCGAAGCTGGCAAGCTCCTCGGCGACGGCCGGCTCGCTCCTCCGCCCGATCTCGACGAGGACCGACTCCACCTTCGGCCGCGGGACGAAGACGCTCGCCGGGACGCTCGCGACGACGCGGGCGACGGCGAAGTAGGCGAGGCGCACCGACACCGCCCCGTAGGCGGGCGAGCCGGGGCCCGCCGCCAGGCGCTCGCCGACCTCCCGCTGCACCATGACGAGGAACCGGGCGATCTCGGGCGCCCCGGCGAGCAGGTCGAGCAGCAGTGGCGTGGCGACGTTGTAGGGCAGGTTGGCGACGAGCACCCAGGAGCGCCCGGCCAGCATCGGCCGCCAGTCGGGTGACATCGCGTCGGCATGGACGACCTCGACCCCGAGAGGGGCGACGAGCTCCTCGAGGACCGGGAGGAGATGACGGTCGAGCTCGAGCGCGACGACGTGGGCCCCGGTTGCCGAGAGCGCCGTCGTGAGCGAGCCGAGGCCCGCTCCCACCTCGAGGACGTCGTCTCCCGGCCCGACGCGGGCCAGGCGGGCGATCCGCTCGGCGACGTTCGGATCGGCGAGGAAGTTCTGCCCGAGCGCTCTCGAGGGCGTGAGCCCGTGGTGCGCGAGCAGCGCGACGATGCCGGCCCGGCCGGGCGGGCGCACCGACAGGGCGCTCACCCCGGTAGCGCTGGCAGGCCGAAGGCGACCACGGCGTTGGTGGACGTGAGGGTGGCCACCTCCTTGGCCGAGAGGCCCTTCTCGCGGGCGACGGCCTCGCCGACGAGCGGCACGTAGCTCGGCTCGTTCGTCCGCCCCCGGTAGGGGACCGGCGTGAGGTACGGGGAGTCGGTCTCGACGAGCAGCCGGTCGACCGGGCAGGCTCGGGCAGCCTCGCGGACCTCGGAGGCGTTGTTGAAGGTGACGATGCCGGAGAAGGAGAGGAAGGCGCCCACCTCGAGGCAGCGCTCGGCCTCGGCGGGTCCGCCGGTGAAGCAGTGGAAGACCGTGCGCGCCGGCGTGCCCTCGCTCGCGAGGATCGAGAGCGTGTCGTCGAAGGCCTCCCGCGTGTGGATGACGAGGGTCAGGCCGTGCTCGTTGGCGAGCGCGACCTGGGCAGCGAAGGCACTCCGCTGCACCGAGCGGGGCGAGTGGTCGTAGTGGTAGTCGAGACCGCACTCCCCGACGCCGACGACCGGCAGGTGGGTGCCGGAGGAGGCGAGCTCGGCGAGAAGGGCGGAGATGGCCTCGGTGCCGTGCCGGGCGTCGTGGGGATGCAGGCCGACGGTCGAGTAGATCTCGACCCTGAGGGCACCGGCGCGCGACCGCGACCTCGCGATCTCGAGCGCCCGGCGCGAGCTGTGGACGTCGGTGCCGATGCAGATCATGCGCCGGACGCCCACCTCGACGGCCCGGTCGACGACGGCGGCGGCCTCGGCGTCATCGTCTGCGTACTGGATGTGGCAGTGGCTGTCGGTCCACAAGGTGAGCCGGGCGAGCTCGAGATCGCGCTCGTCGACCGGCTCGCTTGGGGCCGCCTCCTCCGCCTCCTCCCCGGCCGCCGGCCGACGGTGCCGGCCGAAGAGACGCCCGAGCCCTCCCCGGGCACCCGCTCCGGTCATCGCCTCCCCCGATCGCTCACTCTGCGGCCCGGCGCGGGAACAGCGGCGAGCCCTTCGTGACGGGGACGCCGCCCCCGTAGCCGCCCCAGGAGAGCACGCCGTCGGGGCCGGCGTTGCCCGGAGCGGCGGGAGAGCCGCCCACCGACAGGCGGGACCAGATCTCCTCCGCCGTCGCCGGGAGCACGGGGGAGACCATGACGGCCACCAGCCTCAGCACCTCGAGGGCGTCCCCGAGGACCCCGTCCACCTCCGGTCCGGGCTCGAGCTTCCAGGGCGCGACCGCCTCGAGCTCGGCGTTGGCCGCCCGGATGAGGCGCCACACCGCCTCGAGCCCCTCGTGGGGGGCGAACCGCCCCCAGGCCTCGACGACCTCGGCGGTGACCGCGGCCGCCGCCGTCGCGAGCGCCGAGCCCTCCGAGGCGGGTCGGGGAGCCGGCCCGATGCCGCCGCACTTCGAGCCGACCACCGTCGCCACCCGGGCGAGCAGGTTGCCGAGGTTGTTGGCGAGGTCGGCGTTGTAGCGCTCGATCAGCCCCTCGTAGGTGAAGTCGCCGTCCTGGCCGATCGGGAAGTCCCTCATGAGGTAGTAGCGAAGGGCGTCGTTGCCGACGTCGGCGGCGAGCGCCACGGGGTCGACCTGGTTGAAGGCTGTCTTCGCCATCTTCCGGCCGCCGACGAGGAGGAACCCGTGGACGAGGTAGTGGCCCGGCGGGTCGATCCCCGCCGCCATGCACATCGCCGGCCACCAGACGCAGTGGAAGCGGATGATGTCCTTGCCGAGGAGGTGGTGGACCGACGGCCACCAGGCCGCGAAGCGCTCGTCGTCCTCGCCGTAGCCGATGGCCGAGATGTAGTTCACGAGGGCGTCGTACCAGACGTAGAAGACGTGCTCGGGGTCCCAGGGGACCGAGATGCCCCAGTCGATCGAGGTGCGCGTGATCGAGATGTCCTTCAGGCCGCCCTTGATGATCCCGAGCGCCTCGTTGCGGCGGGTCTCGGGGTAGATGGCACGGGGGTGCTCGTCGTACCAGGCGAGCAGCCGGTCGGCGAAGCGGCTCAGGGCGAAGAACCAGTTCTCCTCGGCGAACCACTCGACGGGGCGCTCGTGCACCGGGCAGAGGTGGTCGCCGGTGAGGTCCTCCTCGGCGTAGTAGGCCTCGCAGCTCACGCAGTACCAGCCCTCGTAGGTGCCCTTGTAGAGGAAGCCGTTGTCGTAGATCGCCCGCATGAAGCGCTGCACGGAGCGGTGGTGGCGCTCCTCGGTGGTGCGGATGAAGTCGTCGTTGGTGACCCCGAGGGCGGCCCATGCCTCGACGAAGCGGGCGCTCGTCTCCTCGGCCCACTCCGCCGCGCTCTTGTGCTGCTGCTCGGCCGCCCGCAGGATCTTCAGCCCGTGCTCGTCGGTGCCGGTGACAAAGAGCGTCTCGTCCCCGGCCAGGCGGTGCCACCGCGCAAGGCTGTCGGCACAGATCGTGGCGTAGGCGGTGCCGAGATGGGGCGCGTCGTTCACGTAGTAGATGGGTGTCGTCTGGTAGTAACGCCCGGGCACGCCGCCGAGCCTACAAGGCGTCCGGCCGGCCCCTTTGAGACCCTCGGGGAAGCGCGTCGTAGACGGCACGCGTGTTGAGGCCGAGCCTGCCCGCCACCTCGGCGACGGCGTCGCGCCGGCTGAGGCCGCCGGCCACGAGCTCCTCCACGGCGAGCGCCAGCTCGCCGGGCGGCGGCGGCTCGAGCGCCTCTGGCGGCGCGACGTCGAGGACGAGGACGAACTCTCCCCGCGCCTCGCCGGCGGGCCACCGGCCACGCGCCGTTCCGAGCGGTCCGCGCCAGAGCTCCTCGTGGAGCTTGGTGAGCTCGCGCCCGACCGCCACGAGGCGGCCGTCCCCGGCAGCGGCGGCGAGCTCCCCGAGGAGGGCGTCCACGCGCCTCGGGGACTCGTAGAAGACCGTCACCACGTCAGAACGCTCCGCCTGGGCGATCCGGTGCCGGCGTTCGGCCCCCTTGCGGGGAAGGAAGCCCTCGAAGCGCCACCGGCCGTCCCCGAGCCCGGCGAGGGCGACCGCCGTCGGGGCGGCGGACGGCCCGGGCACGGCGGTCACCCGGGCCCCTGCCTCGTGGGCGGCGGCCACCACCCTGCCGCCCGGGTCCGAGACGCCGGGCAGGCCGGCGTCGCTCACGAGCGCCACGGTCAGCCCCTCGGCCAGCCAGCCCACCACCTCGGAGGCCCGGGCGGCCTCGTTGTGGCCGTGCAGGGAGACGAGGCGGCGGGGACGCAGCCCGAGGCGGCTGAAGAGCTGGCCGGAGTGACGGGTGTCCTCGCAGCAGACGACGTCGGCCTCGCTGATCGCGCCGGCCGCCCGGGGGGAGAGGTCCTGCACGTTGCCGATCGGGGTGGCGACGAGGACGAGCCGGCCGGGGGGTGGCGGGGGCACGCACCACTGTCCCACAGCGGGTTGCGGCAGGCGGGCTGCCCGGTCGAGGTGGCGGCCTACTCCTTTATCTCCAGGTGGTCGCCGACGGCGAGGCCCCAGCGCCCGAAGGCCCCGCGCTCGGCCTCGAGGAGGCCGGCGGCCCGCCGGCGCCACCGCGGCAGGCCGTAGGGGCCGGACGAGCGGAGGGCGAGGACGACGAGGTCGTCGTCGAGCCAGGCGACGTCCATGCCGGAGGGACCCGCCAGGGCGGAGAAGCCCCTCGACCCCCTCACCAGCCGGGCGGCGTGCTCGGGCGGGCGGCGGAGGGCGACCGGGCGGGCCGACTCGAGGATGTCGAGGCTCGCCAGCACCTGCCCGTCACGAAGCAGCCACGCCATAGCGCCCGATTCTCGCATCCCGTCGGCCGACTACACTGCCCAGCTTGTGTCCAAGCGTACGGTGAAGCGCAAGCTGCGCAAGAAGAAGAAGGCCAACCACGGCAAGAAGCCGAACTGCGGCCGCGGCTGAGCCCCACCGGGCCGCACCGGTCCGTTCACCACGGCTGCCAGGCCTCGTCGCGAGCCGCCAGCATCGGCACGAGGACACTCGGGCGGTCGGTAATGAGCCCGTCGACGCCGAGCTCCAGCAGGCGCTCCATCTCGGCGGCCTCGTCGATCGTCCAGACATGGACGGCGAGCCCGGCGCGGTGGGCCGCCTCGACGAACTGCCCGTCGACGACGGTGATGTCGCCGTGGTTCGCCGGCACCTGCAGGGCGACGTGCCGGGTGGCCGCGTCCGGCGCCGGCTCGCCTGAGCGGGCGGCGTAGTAGAACGCGGCGGTGGCCGACGTCCCCGCCGAGGTCGGGATCTCCGGGGCGTAGGCGGAGAAGGCGTCGGTGGCGGCGTCGTTGAACGAGGCGACGATGACGTCGTCACGCCGTTCGTGCTCCCTCAGCAGGTCGGCGAGCAGCTCCTCGTAGGGCTCGACCTCCGGGGCGGTCTGCTTGATGTCGAGGTTCAGCACCACCCCCGGGAAGGCCTCGAGCACCTCTGCCAGGCTCGCCACGCCGAAGCGGCGGTCGCCGGGTGCCCGCCCGCGCAGGGCGTACTGCTCGGCCGGGCGGTCGTGGACCGCCTCCTCCCCCTCGACGAACCAGTAGGCGTTGTCGAGCTCGGCCAGCTCGGCGAGGCTGTGGTGGCGGATCTCGCCGCTGCCGTTCGTCGTCCGGTCGAGGGTGGCGTCGTGGCAGACGACGAGCTGGCGGTCGCTCGTCGCGTGCACGTCCAGCTCGATCGCCGGCGCCCCGAGGGAGACGGCCTGGGAGATGGCCCACAAGGTGCTCGACGGCGCCTCCCGCGCCCCACCCTGGTGGGCGTAGGCGATGACACGACGCTCCAGCCACGGGTTCTCCGTCATCACCTGTGTCTACCAGCCTTCGCCCGCAGTAGCCTCGCCGTCGCGATGATCGACCACATCCTGCTCGACCTGATCGGTGCACTCCGCGACGCCTTCGAGGAAGCCCTCCTCGAGCAGCAGGCCGTCGAGGAGCGTTTCCAGGTGGACGTCTTCCTCGGCGACCTGTCCTTCGAGACCTCCTACAGCCTCCCCGGCGAGAGCAATCCCGCCAGGGTGAGGGCCGACCTCACGCTGGACTGGCCGACCTGGAGCCAGAGCGCCTACCGGTCCTGGTCCATCGGCGAGCCGCCTGCCGAGCCGCCCGAGCTCGTCATCGGCCTCGCCTTCCGGCTCCAGCGCCTCTCCACCCGGCCCGACCCGGCCTCGGTCCTCGCCGTCCTCGACGAGGAGGGGCCGGAGCTCGGTCCCGAGCACCTCGAGCGGACGGCCCCGACCCTCGAGCAGGTCTTCGAGCACACCGGCGAGACGGTGAGCGCCCTCGAGGTCTCCTACCAGGGCAGCATCCGCCTCGAGGAGCAGATGCTCGAGGACCCGACCCGCCTCGACGAGCAGATCGCCGGCCTCGCCCGCTGGGTGGCGAGCGCCCTCGTGCGCCTCACCGACCTCGATCTCCCCTTCCTTCCTCCCGAGGAGGACAACGAGCACGCCTGAGCGGGCTCAGGACCCGGCGACGAGCGCCGCCAGGTCCGCCCGGGGCCGCGCCCCGAAGTGGCTGATGATCTCGCTCGCCGCCAACGACCCGACCCGCGCCGCCGCGGCGGCGTCCCCGCCCGAGGTGAGGGCGTGCAGCGCACCGGCGGCGAACAGGTCTCCCGCCCCGGTCGTGTCCACCACGGCCGCCACCGGCTCCGCCGGCGTCTCGACGAGGGCCTCGGCCGAGACGGCGACCGACCCGGCCGCGCCGCGGGTGACGAGCGCGAGGAGCCCCGGGCGCCGGAGCGCCTCGACCGCCTCGCCGAGGCTCGCCGCCCCCGTCAGCGAGCGGGCCTCCTCCTCGTTGCCGAACAGGACGTCCACCTCCCCGCCCTCGACGAGCTCGAGGATGGCCTCCCGGTGGCGCTCGACCACGAAGGGGTCGGAGAGCGAGAGCGAGACGAGCGTCCCGGCGCCACGGGCCAGCTCGACCGCCTTGGCCAGGGCGCTGGCGGCCGGCGGGGCGTCGAGCAGGTACCCCTCGATGTAGACGACCGAGGCCCCGGCGATCCCCGCCTCCTCGACGGCGGCAGGGCTGAGCTCGCCCGCCGCCCCGAGGCTCGTCGCCATCGACCGCGTGCCGTCGGCACCGACGAGGACGTGGCAGAGCCCGGTCTGGCTGCCGTCCCCGGCGGGGTGGGCGACGCAGCGCACGCCGGCGGCCTCGAGATCGGCGATGTAGCGGCGGCCGGCCGCGTCGGCACCGATCGAGCCGACGAAGGCGGCGCTGCCGCCGAGGGAGGCGATGCCCGCCGCCGTGTTGGCCGCCGAGCCGCCTGCCACCTCCTGCCAGTGGTCCCACTGCTGCTCGATGACCCGGGCGGTGGCGGCCTCGACGAGGGTCATCGCGCCGAGCTCGAGCCCGGCGGCCGCCACGACCTCGGGCGGCGCCTCTGCCAGGCGGTCGACGAGGGCGTGGCCGAGGCAGACCACCCCGAGCGGCCGCCGGCCGCCGTCGGGGAGCACGAGTGGGGGGATCGCGTGCGGCATGACCCGAGACCGTACCCGGGGCGCTCAGGCACCGTTCGTCGAGCCCAGGGCTAACCTCGCTGCGATGACCACGGCTTCCCAGCACGACGAGTACCGCCTCCCGAGGACCGTCGTCCCGAACCGGTACTCGATCACGGTCGTGCCGGACGCTGAGCTCTCGGTGTTCGAGGGCGAGGTGGCGATCGAGCTCACCGTTCGCGAACCCACGCCGGAGATCGTGCTGAACGCCGTCGGGCTCGAGATCTCCTCGGCCCACGTGCGCGGCGGGGACGGCGCCGAGCGGCCGCTCGGCATCGAGCCCGAAGAGCGCCTCGAGCGGGTCCGCTTCGTCTCCGACGGTGTCCTCCCCGAAGGCCCGGCCGTGCTGACCTGCACCTTCTCGGGGCCGATCAACGACCGGCTCTGCGGTTTCTACCGGAGCCGGTTCACCGACACCTCCGGACGCGAGCGGGAGATCGCCTCCACCCACTTCGAGGCGACGGACGCCCGGCGCGCCTTCCCCTGCTTCGACGAGCCCGGCATGAAGGCGGTCTTCTCGGTCACCCTCGAGGTCCCCGCCGGCCTCGTGGCCGTCTCCAACGCGCCGGAGAAGGAGGTCGTCGACCTCGGGGAGGGACGCCGCAGGATCGTGTTCGAGGACACGATGGTGATGTCGAGCTACCTCGTCGCCTACTGCATCGGCCCGTTCGAGCTGAGCGAGCCGGTCGTCGCCGAGGGCGTGCCGATCCGGGCCGTCGTCCCGGAGGGATCGCTCCGCCTCACCTCCTTCGCGCTCGAGGCCGCCGCCCACGCGCTGTCCTGGTACCAGGAGTACTTCGGCATCGCCTACCCGGCGGAGAAGCTCGACCTCGTCGCCATCCCGGACTTCGCCATGGGCGCCATGGAGAACCTCGGCTGTGTCACCTTCCGCGAGCAGGACCTCCTGTGCGACCCCGAGGACTCCTCCATCTCCGAGCTCGCCCTCATCGCCGAGGTCGTCGAGCACGAGATCGCCCACATGTGGTTCGGCGACCTCGTCACCATGGGCTGGTGGAACGGGATCTGGCTGAACGAGGCGTTCGCCACCTTCATGTCGCTCCTCTGCCTCGACGACTTCCGGCCCGGATGGCACCGCTGGGTGCAGTTCGGCGTCGAGAAGGACCTCTCGCTCCAGGTGGACGGCCTGCACGCCACGAGGGCGATCGAGTTCCCCGTCCGGGCGCCCGACGAGGCCGACGCCATGTTCGACAACCTCACCTACTTAAAGGGCGGGAGCGTCCTTCGGATGGTGGAGCAGTACCTCGGGCCCGAGCGCTTCCGGGACGGCGTCCGCCGCTACCTCGCCGAGCACGCCTACGCCAACACGGAGACCACCGACCTCTGGGACGCCCTCGAGGGGGCTTCGGGCGGCGAGCCGGTGCGGGCCATGCTCGACACCTGGATCTTCCAGGGAGGCCACCCCCTCCTCACCGCCTCGCTCGAGCAGGGGGAGCTCACGATCCGCTCCGAGCCCTTCAGCTACCTCCCCGAGTCCGAGCGGCCGCCGTCGGGCCCGCCGTCCGCCATCGGTGACGGCTGGATCGTGCCGGTGCGGATCGAGGACCGGCCCGGCGAGTCCCGCTCGGTGCTGCTCCGTCCCGAGGAGGCAGGTGACGGCCACCGGCTCGGGCCCGTGCGGGGGCTCCCCGTGGTCGACGCCGGGGGAACGGGCGTGTACCGGCTGCGCTACGAGGGCGAGCTGCTCGACCGGGTGCTCGCCGGCCTCACCGCGCTCGAGCCCCTCGAGCGCTTCAACCTCCTCGCCGACTCGTGGGCCTCCGCCCTCGCGCAGCGCAGCGAGCTGTCGGACTTCCTCGCCCTGCTGGCGAGGCTCGGGCCGGAGCGGGAGCCGAGCATCTGGAGCGTCGTCGCGGGCGCCGTGCGCCTGATCGACTTCGCGGCGGAGGGCGAGGCCGGCGCGAGCTGGGCGAGCTTCGTGCGACGGGCCGCCCGCCCCGCCCTCGACGCCCTCGGCCTCGAGGTCGGTGGGGACGACTCCCCCGAGGACCAGGAGAGCCGGGCGCTGCTCGTCCGCCTGCTCGGGACCGCCGGGCGCGACGAGGAGGTGATCGCCTGGGCGCGCCAGCTGTTCGAGCGACGCCGCGCCGGAGCCGCCTTCCGCCTGCCGGCCTCGGTCGCCCAGTCGGTGCTCCACGTCGTGGTCTCCACGGGCGCCAGGGACGAGTTCGACGCCGTGAGGGAGGGCTACCGCCACCCGGCCGACCCCTTGAGCGAGACCCGCCACCTCTACGCGCTCACCTCGGCCCGCCATCTGGAGCTCGTCGCCGAGCTGCTCGAGATGACCCTCGGCGAGATCCGCACCCAGGACGGCCACCGGATCCTCGCCCGCCTGCTCGCCAACAAGGACGCCGGCGAGGAGACCTTCTCCTTCGTGCGGGCGCACTACGACGAGCTCGAGCGGCGGCTTCCTCCCCATGCCATGCCCACCGTGGTCGGCGGGGCGGCGCTCCTCGTCCAGCTCGGCCCCGACGGCAGGGCGCTCCACCTCGAGGAG
>JAKACF010000058.1 GCA_021821585.1 Actinomycetes bacterium | reverse complement strand
GCTGGGGGCGGCATCGGCTCCGTCGACCGCCGGAGATGTAGTACTTCGTGCCCGAAAGGCGCCACTCCTCGCCGTCGCGGCGCGCCTCGGTCGAGATGCGATGGGAGTTCGAGCCGGCATCCGGCTCGGTGATGGCGAAGGCCATCTTCGTCCGCCCCGTCGCCATCGGCGGCAGCCAGCGCGACTTCTGCTCGTCGGTCCCGAACCTCGCGATGAGGGTGGCGCAGATGGCGGGCGAGACGAGCATCAGCAGCAGGGGGCAGCCGGCAGCGGCCACCTCCTCGCAGACGATCGCCAGCTCGGAGATCCCCATGCCGCCACCGCCGTAGGCCTCCGGCAGGTGGACGCCGAGGAAGCCGGCCTCGCCGAGGGCTGCCCAGAGCTCCTCCTGCTTGCCGCCCTCGGCCGTCTTCTGCTGGAAGTAGGCGTGTCCGAAGCCGGCGGCGAGCTTCGAGGCCGCCTCCTTCAGCATCTCCTGCTCGGGCGACAGCCGGAAGTCCATCGCGGTGAGGATACGCCCGTGACATCACCGTCTCCGGCCGGGCGCTCCCGCTAGGGTCGCGCGCGTCCAGCACCCAAGCAGCCAGGAGGTCCCGCGATGGAGCTGAGGGAGCACCGCCGGCCGCTCTCGGCCATCGTCCTCGCCGCCGGCGAGGGCCGCAGGATGCACTCGGCGGTCCCCAAACCGCTCCACCGGCTGTGCGGGCGCCCGATGGTGCTCCACGTCCTCGACGCGCTCGCCGCCCTCGGCGTCGACCGGGTCGTCGTGGTCGTCGGCCACAAGGCGGGCGAGGTGACCAAGAGCATCGAGAGCGAGGCACCCGGCGGGCTCGTGCTCGAGTTCGTCGAGCAGGCGGCGCCCCGTGGTACCGGCGACGCCGTCGCCGTCGGGCTGACCGGCTTCCCAGAGTCCTTCTTCGACTTGGAGGAGGCGGACCTGCTCGTCCTCCCGGGCGACACCCCGCTCGTCCGCCCCGCCACGATCGCCGCGCTCGTCCGTCACCACCGCGACGCCCGTGCGGCCGCCACCGTCCTCACCGCACGGCTGGAGGAGCCCTTCGGCTACTCACGGGTCGTGCGCGACAAGGACGGCCAGGTCGCCCGGGTGGTGGACGAGCGGGACTGCAGCCCCGAGGAGGTCGAGTTGGAGGAGGTGGCGATGCAGCTCTACTGCTTCGGGCACACCGTCCTCGCCCCGGTGCTGCGTCGCCTGGTGCCCGACCGGGCGAGCGGCGAGTACTACCTCACCTCGGCCGTCGAGGAGCTGCACGACGCCGGCTACCCGGTGAGCTCGCTCGAGACGCCCGAGGCCATCGAGGCGGCCGGTGTGAACGACCGGGCCCAGCTGGCGGCCGCCGAGGCGGAGCTGCGCTCCCGGCTGAACGACGGCTGGATGCGCAAAGGGGTGACGATGGTCGACCCGGAGGCGACCTACCTCGAGACCACGGTGGAGCTCGCCGAGGAGGTGACGCTCCTGCCGGGCGTCGTGCTGGAGGGGACCACGAGCATCGGCGCCGGGTCGGTCATCGGGCCCCACACCCGCCTCGTCGACTGCGTCGTCGGGGAGGGGGCCCGCGTCGAGTCCTCGACGGCAGAGCGCGCCGAGATCGGCGACAATGCCTACGTCGGCGCCTACTCGGTGCTCGAACCGGGCACCAGGTTGGCGCGAGGGGCACGCGTCGGTCCATTCTTCGGGCGGGGCTGACCACGCTGAGGGGACGGAGGACTCGAGGAATGGAACTGACGCCGACACGACGCCTGCAGCTCGTCTCGGGCCGCTCGCACCCCGAGCTCGCCGAGGAGATCGCCGCCTGCCTCGGCGTCGAGCTCGGCGAGACGAACCTGCGGGAGTTCGCCGACTCGGAGCTGCACTGCCGCTACGGCAACTCGATCCGCGGGGTCGACCTGTTCATCATCCAGACCCACGCCGCCCCGGTGAACGACTCGATCATGGAGATGCTCGTCATGATCGACGCCGCCAAGCGGGCGTCGGCCAAGCGGATCACCGCCGTCTGCCCCTACTACGGCTACTCCCGCCAGGACCGCAAGTCCACCGGCCGGGAGCCCATCACCGCCAAGCTCGTCGCCGACCTGTTGTCGACGGCCGGGGCCGACCGGATCGTGAGCGTCGACCTGCACTCCGGCCAGATCCAGGGCTTCTTCGACGGCCCCGTCGACCACCTGACGGCCGCCCCGGTCCTCGTCGACTACCTCCGCCGCGAGGCGAGCTCCGACATCGTGGTCGTCTCGCCGGATGCCGGCCGCGTGAAGGTCGCCGAGCGCTTCAGCCAGCAGCTCGCCTCGGACCTCGCCTTCATCCACAAGCGGCGGCCGCGGGGATCGGCCGACGAGGTGGAAGCCCTCGAGGTCGTCGGGCGGGTGAAGGGGCGGCGCTGCGTCATCATCGACGACATGATCGGGACGGCCGGGACCGTCGCCGTGGCGGCCGAGCGCCTCGTCGAGGAGGGGGCCACCGACGTCTGGGCGATGGCCACCCACCCCATCCTCGCCGGGCCGGCAGTCGACCGGCTGAAGGCCGCCCCGCTCTCCCGGGTCATCGTCACGAACACCCTGCCCATCCCAGACGAGCGCCGGCTCGACAAGCTCGAGGTGATCTCGATCGCCCAGATCATCGCCGACGCCATCGACGCCGTCTTCGAGGACACGTCCGTCTCGGAGATCTTCGGCGGCCAGAACCTTCTCTAAGCTTCTCTAAGGCCCTGTGTGAGAGGGCCGGCGCGATCGCCTAAGATCTCTTGGCCGCAGTCGAGGCTGCGGACGAGGCCTCACCTTTCCACCTCTCGCAGGAGCGCGTTCTCATGGCAGAAATCCAGCTGGTCGCCGAGCCGGGCCGGGCCGAGGGCAGCCGGGCGAGCCGCCGGCTTCGCCACGCCGGCCGCATCCCGGCCGTCGTCTACGGGCACGGCATCGACCCCATCTCGGTCTCGGTGGACGCCCGTGAGGTCCGGGCGGCCCTCAACGGCGAGGCCGGCACGAGGGCGCTCCTGCAGCTGCAGATCGGCTCCGAGCACCACCTCGCCGTCGCCCGCCAGCTCCAGCGGCACCCGGTCCGCCACACCGTCACCCACATCGACTTCCAGGTCGTGAGCCGCGACGAGGTCATCGGCGCCGAGGTGCCGATCACCCTCGTCGGCGAGGCGGTCGCCGTCCACCGCGGCGACGGAACCGTCGCCCAGGACCTCATGAGCCTCGCCGTGAAGGCCCGCCCGGCCGACCTCCCGCCGCACATCGAGGTGGACGTCTCCGAGCTCGAGATCGGCTCGACGATCCGCGTGGGCGACCTCAGCCTGCCCGACGGCGTCGAGACCGACGTCGACCCCGAGCAGGCGATCGCGGTGGGCCAGCCGCCGCGGGTCGTCATCCCCGAGGAGGCGGAGGCCACCAAGGCCGAGGAGGGGGCGGAGCCCGCAGCCGGGGAGGCCGAGGCTGCCGGCGGCGAAGGCGCCGGCGAGAGCTGAGGCTCTGGCGCACCCGTACGCCGCGCTCGGCGGACCCGAGCGCGGCCGGCGCCCTTCCGATGGCTGAGCGCGGGGCGATGGCCGACCTGCTCGCGATCGGCCTCGGCAACCCGGGGGCGGAGTACGCCGGCACCCGCCACAACTGCGGCGCGGATGTCGTCCGCCTCGTGGCCGAGCGGCACCGCACCCGGCTCAGGTCCGAGAAGGCGGCCCGCGCCGAGTCGGCCGTCCTCCGCCTCGGCGAGCACGTGCTCGCCCTCGGTGTGCCGCTCACCTACATGAACGACTCCGGCGTCGCCGTCCGGGCCCTGGCGCGCCGCTACGTCGACTCGGACCCCGAGCGCATCGTCGTCGTCCACGACGAGCTCGACCTCGAGCCCGGCACCGTCCGGGTGAAAAAGGGCGGCGGCCTGGCGGGCCACAACGGCCTCCGCTCGATCGAGCAGCACCTCCACAGCCGGGAGTTCCTCCGCGTGCGCGTCGGCGTCGGCAAGCCGCCGGGACGCCAGATGGGCGTGGACCACGTCCTGCGCCGCCCGGGCAAGGCCGAGCGCGAGCTCATCGCGGTGGCGGTCGAGCTGGCGGCGGACGCCGTCGAGGTCCTCCTCTCAGACGGCCTGACGGTCGCGATGAACCGGTTCAATACACGGTCGTGACCCTTCGCCCCCTTGCCGGGCTGCTCGCCGGCGAACCCGGGATCGCCGACCTCCTCGGCTCCGACGACAGCGTCGTCGCCGTCGCCGAGCCCGCCCGGGCGGCGGTGCTGGCGGCGGTCGCCACCCTCGGGCGGGCGCCGGTGGTCCTCGTCGCCACGGCCACCATGCGCGAGGCCGAGAGCCTGTCGCACGACCTCGCCGCCTTCGCCGGGCCGGAGTGCGTCGACCTGCTGCCCGCCTGGGAGACCCTCCCCTTCGAGCGCGTCTCGCCCGGCGTCGAGACGATGGGTCGCAGGCTCCGGGCGATGTGGCACCTCCGCCACACCGGCACCGGGGCCGCCGGCGCCACAGGGCGGGGCCCCCTCCTCGTGGTGGCGCCGGTGCGCGCCCTGCTCCAGCGCCTCGGGCCCCGGGTCGAGGAGACCGAGCCGGTCACGGTCTGCGCCGGCGAGGAGATCGACGAGGAGAGCCTCGTCGCCCGCCTCGTCCAGGCCGGCTACCGCCGGGAGTACCAGGTGGAGCACCGCGGCGAGCTCGCGGTGCGAGGCGGGATCGTCGACGTCTTCCCCTCCACCGGCGCCGAGGGCGTGAGGATCGACCTGTGGGGCGACGAGGTGGAGCGCCTCACCGCCTTCGACGTCGGCGACCAGCGCTCGGTGGCCGACCTCGAGTCGGTCGAGCTCTTCGGCTGCCGGGAGCTCGTCCTGTCCGAGGCCGTGCGCGACCGGGCCAGGGTGCTCGCGAAGGAGGCGCCCTTCGGCCGGGACGTCTTCGACAGGATCGCCGAGGGCCTCATGTTCGACGGCATGGAGTCCTGGTTGCCGTGGCTCACCGACGACGAGCGCCTCTTCCCCGACCTGCTCGGAGCCGACGCCCGGGTCGTCCTCGTCGAGCCCCGCCGGCTGCGCGACCGGGCGGCCGAGCTGATCGACGAGGAGGCCGCCCTCGCCGACACGCTGGCGGGCACCTGGCTCGCGCCGTCCGGCGAGGACGGCGAGAAGGGATCCGACCACGGCGTCGAGGTGCCGCGGCTGCACCTCCCCTTCGACCGGCTGCTCTCCCGCTCGCCCGCCCGCCTCGCCTCTCTCGTCGCCACGGCCGACCGCCCGGAGACCCCGAGCGTGGCATCGAGCGGCTGGCCGCCGGTGCTCGGCGACGCGGCGGGGCTCACCGGACGGCTCGGCACACTCGCCCGGGAGGGCTACCGGGTCGTCGTGGCGGCCGACGGGGCGGGCTCGGCCCGTCGCATCCACTCGGTCCTCGACGAGCACGGGCTCACCGCCGAGCTGGCGCTCGAGGGCGAACCCGACGAGATCGGCGCCGCCCTGCGCCGGCCCGGCATCCACGTCGCCGTCACCCAGCTCGAGCGGGGGGCCGTCTTCCCGAACTCCAGGCTGGCGGTGCTCGCCGAGCCCGACATCACCGGCCGGCGCCGTCCGCACCGCGTGGCCAAGCCCCGCCCCCGGGCGAGCGAGGGCTTCTTCGACGACCTCGAGACGGGCGCCTTCGTCGTCCACCACGTGCACGGGGTGGCCCGCTTCGGCGGCCTCGTCACGCGGAGCATCGGCGGCTCGGAGCGGGACTACCTGCTCCTCGAGTACCGGGGCGGCGACAAGCTCTACGTCCCCTCCGACCAGATCGACACGATCACGCCCTACTCGGGGGGCGACCAGCCCTCGCTCAACCGCCTCGGCGGGGCCGACTGGCAGAAGCAGAAGGCGCGCGTCCGGGCCGCCACCCGGGAGATCGCCCGCGAGCTCGTCCAGCTCTACCAGCGGAGAGCGACGGTCGAGGGGCACGCCTTCTCGCCCGACACCCCCTGGCAGATCGAGATGGAGCAGGCCTTCCCCTACCCCGAGACGGCCGACCAGCTGAAGGCGATCGCCGAGGTGAAGGCGGACATGGAGCAGCCGCGGCCGATGGACCGCCTCGTCTGCGGGGACGTCGGCTTCGGCAAGACCGAGGTGGCGGTGCGCGCCGCCTTCAAGGCCGTCCAGGACGGCTACCAGGCCGCCGTCCTCGTGCCGACGACACTGCTCGCCAACCAGCACTTCCAGACCTTCGCCGAGCGCTTTGCCCCCTATCCGGTGCGCGTCGAGATGCTCTCGCGCTTCCTCACCGCCGGCGAGGCCCGCCAGGTCGTGGCCGGGCTGGCGGACGGCTCGGTCGACGTCGTCATCGGCACCCACCGCCTGCTCGGGAGCGACGTCCAGTTCAAGAAGCTCGGCCTGCTCGTGGTCGACGAGGAGCAGCGCTTCGGGGTCGCCCACAAGGAGGCGATCAAGATGCTGACCGCCGGCGTCGACGTGCTGACGCTCACCGCCAGCCCCATCCCCCGCACCCTCGAGCTCTCCCTCACCGGCATCCGCGACCTCTCGCTCATCAACACCCCGCCGTCCGAGCGCCAGCCGATCCTCACCTACGTCGGCGAGTACGACGACCGGGCCGTCGCCGAGGCCGTCCGCCGGGAGCTGCTGAGGGAGGGGCAGATCTTCTTCGTCCACAACCGGGTCCAGGACATCGAGGCGGCCGCCCGGCGCCTCAGGGACCTCGTCCCCGACGCCCGGGTGGCCGTCGCCCACGGGCAGATGGACGAGGGGTCGCTCGAGCAGGTGGTGCTCGACTTCTGGGAGGGCCGCTACGACGTCCTCGTCTGCACCACGATCATCGAGTCGGGGATCGACATGCCGACGGTGAACACGATGGTCGTCGACCGGGCGGACCTGCTCGGGCTCGGCCAGCTCCACCAGCTGCGTGGCCGGGTCGGCCGGGGGGACCGCCGCGCCTATGCCTACCTGCTCTTCCCGCCGGACCGGTCCCTGTCCGAGCAGGCCTACGAGCGGCTCCGGACCATCGGCGAGCAGACCGAGCTCGGATCCGGCTTCAAGATCGCCATGCGCGACCTCGAGATCCGGGGAGCCGGCAACCTGCTCGGCAACGACCAGTCGGGCCACATCGCAGCGGTCGGCTACGACCTGTACGTCCGCATGGTCTCCGAGGCCGTGGCCGAGCTGAAGGGCGAGCCTCTGCCCGAGCCGGCCGAGATCACGATCGACCTGCCCGTCAAGGCCTCGCTGCCGGAGTCCTACGTCGGGCGGGAGGACCTGCGCCTCGAGGCCTACCGCCGGCTCGTCGAGGTGCGCGAGGCGGCGGCAGTGGCCGACCTCGAGAGCGAGTGGCTGGACCGCTACGGCCCGATTCCGAACCAGGCCCAGGCCCTGCTCGGCGTCGGCCGGCTCAGGGCCGAGTGCGTCCGGACCGGGGTGAGCGAGGTGAGCGCCGCCGCCGCCCGCCCGGGGACGCCGGGCAACCCCGGGCGCGCCGGCGAGGTCGTGGCCCGGCTCTCGCCGGTGCGGCTCCCCATCTCCGCCCAGATCCGGCTCGGCCGCCTCCACCCCCGGGCGATCTGGAAGGAGGACGCCGCCCAGCTCATCGTGCCGTTGGCGGCGGGGGAGGACCTCGCCGACCGGCTCGTCGGCCTCCTCGGCGAGCTGCTGCCGGCCGACCGGGCGGCCTGAGCGCCGGGCTGTACCATCGTCGAGTTGTGAAACGAGTCACCGTCTCGCCCCGCCGGCTCGCCGTCGCCGGGGCGCTCGCCGGGCTGGCCGCGGTCGGCTCCGCCTGCAACCTGCAATGGTCGCCCTATGCCGCCAAGGTCGGCGGCAGGGTGATCTCGCCCGCCCAGCTCGACTCCGCCCTCAAGCAGGCGAGCTCGAACGCCTCCTTCCGCTGCCTCCTGCAGCACACCGGCACCGGCGCCTCGAGCCTCACGGGGGCCGGGACCGACACCTACGACGGCACCTTCGTCGCCTACGTGCTGACGAACCTGATCGACGCCGCCGCCGCCCGCTCGGTCGTCGCCCGCCAGGGGCTCGCCGAGCCGGCGAGCGCCCGCGCCCTCGCGAGGAGCCAGGTGGAAGCGGCCTTCTCGAGCGAGCTGACGAGCACCCACTGCGGCACCGCCTCGACGAAGCTGCTCGACCAGCTCGGCCCCCTGCTCTCGAGCTCCTTCGTCCAGCTCCAGCTCGACGAGGACGCCCTGGCGGCGCACGCCGCCAGGGTGAGCCTCACCCCGGCGGGCATCGCCGCCTACGAGAGCGCCCATCCCGCCGAGACGCGCCAGAGCTGCCTGTCGGGCGTCTTCGTCCGCACCCGCGGCGAGGCCGACACCGTGCGGGCCAAGCTGGCCGCCGGGGCGAGCATGTCCTCGATCGTCACCAAGTACGCCCCCGCCCAGGCGTCAAGCGGCGCCTCGCTCGGCTGCTACACCGCCGGCCAGCTGACGAGCATCAGCCCCGCCATCGACAAGGCCGTCTCGGCCGCGGCTGTCGGCTCGGTGGCGGGGCCGGTCGCCTACCAGAGCGCCTACGTCGTCATGGTGGTGACCTCGCGGCCCTTCGAGCCGGTCGTCGACGCCCTCAACCAGATCTTCACCTCGAACTCCCGGGCCTTCTCCTCGAGGATCACGAGCGAGGTGCGCCGCACCCCGGTCGAGGTCAACCCGCAGTACGGGCACTGGAGCCGCTCGACGACCGGACCGAGCCTGGCGGCCGCCGGCTTCGGCGGCCGGGTGGAGCCGAACCGGGCGCCGAGCTCGGCCGACCTGCTGAACGGCGCCGCCTTGAACGCCCCCTCCTCGACGAGCGGCCCGATCGCCCTCGGCGGCTCGAACGGCGGCTGAGCCCGGCTCCGTGATCACCGTCGTCGGCCTCGGGCCGGCCGGGCCCGGCTACCTCACCGCCTCCACCCTGGAGGCCGTCGACGGCGCCGAGGTGGTCCTGCTCCGCACAGCCCGCCACCCCTCGGCGTCGGCGGTGACCTCGCGGCGACCCGACGCCGCCAGCTTCGACGGGCTCTACGAAAAGGCCGGCACCTTCGAGGAGGTCTACCGCGGGATCGTCGCCCGGTTGCTCGATCAGGCGGCGGCCGGCCGCCGGGTCTGCTATGCCGTCCCGGGCTCGCCGCTCGTCGCCGAGCGGACGGTCGAGCTGCTCCGCCGGTCGGTCCCCGACGGGCTCGAGGTCGTGGTCGAGCCGGCCCTCTCCTTTCTCGACCTCGCCTGGGAGCGCCTCTCGATCGACCCGCTCTCGTCGGGGGTGATGCTGGCGGACGCGGCGTCGTTCGCCGAGGCCTCCGCCGGCCACTCGGGCCCCTTCCTCCTCGCCCAGGCCTGGTCCCGCCAGGTGCTCTCCGAGGTGAAGCTCGCCGTCGAGGACGTGCCGGACGGCCAGCGGGCCGTCGTGCTGCACCACCTCGGCCTTCCCGACGAGGAGGTCCTCGAGCTCGACTGGGCCGAGATCGACCGGGCGGTCGAGCCCGACCACCTCACCTCGCTCTTCGTCCCGTCGGTGGCCGGCACGGCCGGGGAGGCCCTCGCCTCGCTCTCGGCGACCGTCGCCCGGCTGCGCCGGGACTGCCCCTGGGACCGGGAGCAGACCCACAAGAGCCTGCTCCGCCACCTGCTCGAGGAGAGCTACGAGGCGATGGAGGCCCTCGACGGCCTCGGGGACGACCCGGCGGAGGCCCCCGGCGAGGCGGTCGCCCACGCCGAGGAGGAGCTCGGGGACCTCCTCTGCCAGGTGGTCTTCCACGCCACCCTCGGGGCCGAGGAGGGGCTGTTCAGCCTGCGGGACGTGGCGGCCTCGATCGAGGAGAAGCTCGTCGTCCGCCACCCGCACGTCTTCGGCGACGTCCGGGCCGAGACGGCGGCGGACGTGCTGGCCAACTGGGAGCGCGAGAAGGACCGGGGGAAGTCCCGCACCCACCTCTTGGAGGGCATCCCGGCCGCCATGCCGTCCCTGGCGAGGGCGGAGAAGGTGGAGCGCAAGCTCGAGAGCGCCGGCCTCGGCTGGGAGCGGACGGGAGAGGAGGCCCCCTCGCTCTCGGCCCGCCTTGAGGCGCTCCTCGCCGGCCCGGCTCCCGGGTCCGACGCCCCCGCCGGCGACCTCCTCGTCCTCCTCGCCCGGCGGCTCGCGCGCCAGGGCGTCGACGCCGAGCAGGCCGCCCGCCGCGCCCTCGACCGTCTCGAGTCGGCCCTCGGCCGCCTCGAGGCCGAGGCGGCCGCGGCGGGCGAGGAGCTCGCCGCCTGGGCCGGCTCCGCCACCGTGCGCGGCCGCAAGCTCCCACTTTGCTAACTTCGTTCACACTGTCAACAGGAGCTTCGCCGTGACCGCCATCGACCAGCTGCACGCCCGCGAGGTGCTCGACTCGAGGGGCAATCCCACCGTGGAGGTCATCTGCCGGCTCGCCTCGGGAGCCGAGGGCAGCGCCATCGTCCCGTCGGGGGCCTCGACGGGGAGCTTCGAGGCGGTCGAGCTGCGCGACGGCGGCGAGCGCTACGGCGGCAAGGGGGTGACGAAGGCAGTCGCCAACGTCACCGGCGAGATCCAGCGCACCCTCGCCGGTCTCGACGGTCTCGACCAGCGGGCCGTCGACCACGCCCTCGTCGACCTCGACGGCACGCCGAACAAGGCCCGCCTCGGGGCCAACGCCACCCTCGGTGCCTCCCTCGCCGTCGCCCGGGCCGCCTCGGCGGAGCTCGGGCTGCCCCTCTACCGCTACCTCGGTGGGGCGGACGCCCACGTGCTGCCCGTCCCGATGATGAACGTGCTGAACGGTGGGGTGCACGCCGACAACAACGTCGACTTCCAGGAGTTCATGATCGTGCCGGTCGGGGCGGCCTCCTTCGCCGAGGCGCTCAGGTGGGGGGCCGAGACCTACCACGCACTGAAGGGGCTCCTGCACGAGCGGGGCCTCGGCACCGCCGTCGGCGACGAGGGCGGCTTCGCCCCGAACCTCGGGGCGAACGAGGAGGCGCTCGCCATCCTGGTCGAGGCCATCGAGGCCGCCGGCCGGCGCCCGGGCGAGGAGGTCGCCGTCGCCCTCGACCCGGCCACCTCCGAGCTGTACGAGGACGGCGCCTACCGCCTGGCCGGCGAGGGGAGGGTGCTCTCGGGCGAGGAGCTCGCCCGCTACTGGGCCGACGTCGTCGAGCGCTACCCGGTCGTCTCCCTCGAGGACGGGATGGCCGAGGAGGACTGGGAGGGCTGGGCCACGCTCACCGCCCTCGTCGGGGAGAGGGTCCAGCTCGTCGGCGACGACATCTTCGTCACGAACGTCGACCGCCTGGAGCGGGGCATCGCCTCCAGGGTCGCGAACGCCGTCCTCGTCAAGGTGAACCAGATCGGCACCCTCACCGAGACCTTCCTCACCATGCGTGCGGCCGCCGGGGCCGGCTACCGCTCGGTCGTCTCGCACCGCTCGGGCGAGACCGAGGACACGACCATCGCCGATCTCGCCGTCGCCACCAACTGCGGCCAGATCAAGACCGGGGCGCCCGCACGCTCGGACCGCGTCGCCAAGTACAACCAGCTCTTGAGGATCGAGGACTCGCTCGGCGAGAGCGCCTCCTACCCGGGCCTTCGTGCCTTCGCCGGCCGCCCGGAGGGCGGCAGCTGATGGTCCGGCGCGCCCGGCTCGTCCTCCTGGCGGCGGTCGTCCTGGCGGCCGTGGTGCTCGGGATCGAGTTCCCCTTCGGCCAGCTCGTCCACGCCCGTGCCGCCGTCGCCACCACCTCCGCCGAGCTCGCCCAGGTGCGCCGCGCCGACCGGCAGCTCGCCGGCCAGGTCCGCGACCTCGCCAGCGGGGCGAGCATCCAGCAGGTGGCACACGAGGACTACGGCCTCGTCGACCGGGGGCAGCGGTCGGTCGTCATCATGCCCGGCAGCCGCTCGGGACGGGTGCACGGCCAAGGCGCCTCGCTCGGCACGAGCACGATCCCGTCCTCGGACCTCGTCCCGAGCGACGCCCTGTTGGACCCGAGCGCGCCGCGCACCTCGGACCGACCCGCCGCCAGCTTCTGGCAGCGCCTGCTCGACCGCCTCGAGTTCTGGAAGGCCTCGCTCTAACTGGGGCCGAACGGCGCCGGGCCTATGCTGCCCGGATGCCCCGACCGCTCCGCATCGGCCTCCAGCTGCCCGAGGTCGAGCGGGAGGTGCGCTGGCCGGAGATGGCCGAGATCGCCCGGACGGCCGAGGCGGTCGGCTTCGACTCCCTGTTCGTCGGCGACCACCTCCTCTACCGGGGCGACGGCCGGCCCGAGCGGGGGCCTTATGACGCCTTCAGCCTGCTGGCGGCGCTCGCCGTGGCGACGACGCGGGTGGAGATCGGCCCGCTCGTCGCCTGCACCGCCTTC
>JAKACF010000057.1 GCA_021821585.1 Actinomycetes bacterium | reverse complement strand
GCTGGCGGCGAACCCGGGGGGGGTGGGGGACACGGGGGCGGTGGCTGCCGTCGGCGGGCCGCCGCCCTCTCTCCGCCAGGGCCGAATTCTCGTCCCCCGGCGCCGGTCGGAAAGGGTGAGGCCCCGCTGGCCGGCGAGGCGGTAGGCGGCTGCCACGGTCCCGGCGCTCACGCCGAGGGCGGCAGCGAGACTCCGGATCGGGGGGAGGAGCTCGCCCGGGGCGAGCGTCCCCGAGACGATGCCGTCCTCGATCGAGGCGGCGATCGAGGCTGCTGTCGAGCCGCTCAGGTGATATTGTTCCGACACAAGAGACTGATTGTAACAGTACAAAAGTCCGGAGGTCGTGATGCCCGAGGTGGGGAGGAGCGGGCGGGCCGAGTACCCGCCCACCGACAGGACCGTACCGTCGCGCCACCGCGAGCGGGCTCGCTACGACGCCGAGAGCGTGCACGCCATCCTCGACGAAGGCCTCGTCGCCCACGTCGGCTATGTCGTCGACGGCCGACCGCGGGTGATCCCGATGCTCTATGTCCGCCTTGGCGAGGCGCTCTACCTCCACGGCTCCACCGGGGCGCGGCTCAACCGGACGGCTCTCCGCGACCGGGAGGCGGGCGTCGAGGTGTCGGCGGAGGTGACGCTCTTCGACGCCCTCGTGCTCGCCCGGGCGAGCTTCAACCACTCGGTCAACTACCGGTCCGTCGTCGTCTCGGGCCGCGCCGCTCCCGTCCTCGCTGAGCGGCGCAAGGCCGAGGTGCTCGACGCCCTCGTGGAGCGGCTCGTGGCGGGCCGAGGCCGCGACGCCCGCCCGCCGACGCCTGAGGAGCTGCGTCAGACCGGGGTGCTCGAGCTCCCGCTCGAGGAGGTGAGCGCCAAGGTCCGCTCGGGCGACCCCGTCGACGACGAAGACGACCTCGGGCGGAGCTGCTGGGCCGGTTGCCTGCCGCTCGCCGTCACCTTCGGGGCGCCGCAGCCCTCGGGCGACCTTGATGCAGGCGTCGAGCTGCCCGACTACCTCGCCGCGCTGCCCCGGACGGCGCTCGCGTGAGCGGGCATGCGGGAGCCGGCGCGGGCGAGGCGCCCCTGTCCGCGAGCGTGCCGTGAGGGCCATCGTCCAGCGGGTGCGCCGGGCCCGCGTCGTCGTCGGCGACGAGACCGTGGGGGCCATCGAGGAGGAGGGGCTCTGCGTCCTCGTCGGGGTGACGCACCACGACACGACGAAGACGGCGCAGGCGCTCGCCGAGAAGCTCTGGCACCTCCGGGTGCTCCCCGACGAGGCGGGCCGGATGAACAGGTCGTGCGCCGAGCTCGGGGCGCCGCTCCTCGTGGTCAGCCAGTTCACCCTGTACGCCGACACCTCCCGCGGGCGTCGCCCCTCCTTCGTCGAAGCCATGCCCGGCACCGAGGCAGAGGATCTCGTCGACGAGGTCGTCGCCGCCCTCGGTCGTCTCGGAGCACGGGTCGAGACAGGGCGGTTCGGCGCCGAGATGCTGGTGGAGCTCGTCAACGACGGACCGGTGACGATCCCGATCGAACTCTGAGGCCCGATCTGGCTCTAAGCCCCGATCTGGCTCTTGCCCCGGTCTGGCACCGAGGCCCGGTCTGGCACCGAGGCCCGGTCTGGCACCGAGGCCCGGGCAGCACTCGGGCGCGTGGGCGCACGGTCGGATCAGGTAGTACCTCACCATGCGATACGTGATCCTCGGCGCCGGGGCGATCGGGGGCTCCATCGGCGGCAAGCTGGCCGCCGCCGGCAAGGACGTCACCCTCGTCGCCCGCGGGGCACATCTCGAGGCGCTCCAGCAAGCGGGGCTCGAGCTGCGTGATCCCGATTCGACCGTGCGCCTTCGGCTGCCGGCTGTCGCGTCGCCCGAGGAAGCCGGCCTTCGCGCAGGCGACTGCGTCATCGTGGCCACGAAGGCACAGCAGTGCGAGGCAGCGCTCGACGCCCTGAGGGCGGCGGCCGGGTCGGCGGTGGACCTCCTCTCGGTCGTGCTGGCCCAGAACGGTGTCGAGGGCGAGCGCCTCGCGCTCCGCCGCTTCGCCCGCGTCTACGGCATGCGGGTGGTGCTCGCCGGCACCCACCTCGAGCCCGGCGTCGTCGAGATCGCCACCGCCCCGCTCTACGGGCTGCTCGACGTCGGCAGGTACCCGTCGGGCGAGGACGAGACCTCGCGCCAGCTCGCCGCCGACCTCACCGCCGCCGGTTTCGACGGCCGCTCGAGACCGGCTGTCATGTCGCTCAAGTACCTGAAGCTGCTCAGCAACGTGGCGAACGCCCTCGACGCCGCCACCGGCGACCTCCGCAGCGAGCGGGCACGGGCGATCGTCGCCGCCGCCCAGGACGAGGCGCGTGCCTGCTATGTGGCAGCCGGGATCGAGCTCGCCGACGAGGACGAGGACGCCGCCCGTCGCCGCCTGCGCGGCCACACCCGACCGGTCGGTGGAGTGACCCGGCACGGCAGCTCGAGTTGGCAGAGTCTCGAGCGGCGCACGGGCGACATCGAGGCGGACTACCTGAACGGCGAGATCGTCCTGCTGGGCCGGCTGCACGGCGTGGCGACCCCGGTCAACGCCTTCCTGCAGCAGACGGCGAACCGCCTCGCCCGGGAGGGCCGTCCGCCCGGGTCGCTCGAAGTCGAGGAGATCGAGGCCGCCCTCGGCGAGCTCGCCGGGCGATGAGGCGGCCGGGCGGAGAGGCGGGCGGCCCCGTCGGCCGACCCTCAGAACCGCGGCGGCCTCTTCTCTCGCAGGGCGGCGACGCCCTCCCGGTAGTCCGCCCCACCCATCATCTCGTTCATCGTCTCGATGGCATCGGCCGTCGAACGGGCGGGGTCGCCGCTCACGAGGTCGCGGTAGAGCTGGCGCTTGGTGACCGAGAGCGAGGCGGGCGAGACGCCGTCGGCGAGGAGGCGGGCGTAGGCCGTCACCTCGCCCATGAGCGCACCGGGGTCGACCACCCGGTTGACGAGGCCGATCTCGGCCGCTTCCTCGGCGAGCAGGATCCGGCTCGAGAGCAGCAGGTCGGCGGCGCGGCCGAGGCCGACGAGGCGCGGCAGCAGCCAGGAGAGCCCGAACTCGGCGGGCAGGCCGAGCCGTCCGTGGGCAGAGGTGAGCTTGGCACCCCGGGCGGCGAAGCGGACGTCGCAGTAGCAGGCGAGCGCGAAGCCGATCCCCGCCGCCGGGCCGTTGACGGCGGCGATGATCGGCTTGTCGATCCCGAAGTGGTACACGAGCTCGGCGTCGAACTCGGTCCGCACGCCGTATCCGGGGTTCGGGGCGTCGTCGGCCACGCCGGAGTCGTAGTGCCCCCTCTCGGCGTGGCCCTTCAACGCCTCGGTGTCGGCGCCGGCGCAGAAGCCGCGCCCGGCGCCGGTGACGACGATGACCCGGACGCCGTCGTCACCGGCCGCCTCGGCGAGTGCGGCCCGGTACCTCGCGCTCATCCGCCCGGTCCAGGCGTTCAGCCGCTCCGGACGGTTCAAGGTGATGGTCGCGATCCTGTCGGCGACCTCGTAGCGGACGACGTCTGCTGTCACGGGGGCGCACGCTATCGGTGCCACCCCTCGGACGGCGCCGTGGCGGACCGGTGAGCGACGCTCGGTCGTCGGCCCTCGAGACGGCGGCCCGGCTGGTCGCCGGTGCCGGCCCCGGCGCCCTCCTCGCTCTCACGGGCGCCGGCATCTCGACCGACGCCGGGATCCCGGACTTCAGGGGCCCGGACGGGGTCTGGACGCGCGATCCCTCTGCCGAGCGGCTGTCCACGTTGTCCGCCTACCTCGAGGACGAGCAGCTGCGCCGGCGGTCGTGGCAGAGCCGGCTTGCCTCGCCGGTCTGGTCGGCCCGTCCCACGCCGGGACACCGGGCCCTCGTCGAGCTCGAGCGGACCGGCCGGCTCGGCGTGGTGGTCACCCAGAACACCGACGGCCTCCACCTCGCCGCCGGTCACCGGCCCGAGCGGGTGATCGAGCTGCACGGGACCGTCCATCTCACCGAGTGCTGGACGTGCAAGCAGCGCCAGGCGACCGCGTCGGTCCTCGAGCGGGTGCGCGCCGGCGAGGTCGACCCGCGCTGCCGGCGGCGGCGGGAGGACGGCTCGGTCTGCGGCGGCATCTTGAAGACGGCGACGGTGAGCTTCGGCCAGTCGCTCGACCCCGAGGTGCTCGACCGCGCGGTCCGGGCCGTCGTCCGCGCCGAGGTGCTCCTCGCCATCGGGACGACGCTCGAGGTGCACCCGGCCGCCGGCCTCGTGCCGCTCGCCCGCCGGGAGGGTGCGGCGGTCGTGATCGTGAACGGCAGCCCGACGGCGCTCGACGGCCTGGCGGAGGCCGTGGTACGGGGCCCGATCTCCGAGGTGTTGCCCCGGCTGGTGCCGCTCAGCCCTTGAGCCCGGTGAGGAGGGCGTCGCGGGCCTGTTCCGGCTCGACGCGCTCGACGGCGACCGAGTCGCAGCCGACCCAGCTCGCCGCCTCGAGGAGCGCCGCGGCGGTCGCCCGGGCCGCCCGGCCGAGCGCCGCCGTGCCGGCCGGCTCGAAGAAGACGCTGCGCGCCACGAGGGTCGAGCCCTCGCGACCGGGGTCGACCCGGGCGACGAAGCGGTCGCCCGCCAGCACGGGCATCGTGTAGTAGCCGTGCACCCGCTTGTGGCGGGGCACGTAGGCCTCGAGCCGGTGGCGGAAGCCGAAGAGCCGCTCGAGCCTCGCCCGGTCGCAGACCACGCTGTCGAAGGGCGAGAGCAGGACGGGACGGCCGCGGGTGGAGCCGTTGACCGCCGGATGCTCGAGAGCCTCGGGCGCGGCGTAGGCGGCCTGGCGCCAGCCCTCGACCCGGACCGGCTCGAGCGAGCTGGAGCGAAGGACGGCCGCCATCTCGGCCTGTTTCACGCCGACGTAGCTCGCGAGGTCGGCCGCCGTCGCGACACCGAGCGCCCGCCCAGCGCGCTCGGCGAGCAGCCGGACGGCCTCCTCGCGCGGCACCTCGGTCCCGAGCAGGTGCGAGGGGATCGCCCGTTCGGGAAGGTCGTAGACGCGCTGGAAGCCGCGGCGGGTGGTGCAGACGAGCTCGCCGACGTCGAGCAGCCACTCGGCGGTGATCTTGGTCTCCGACCAGTCCCACCAGGGTCCGCCTCGCTTGGCGCCGCCGAGCTCGTTGGCCGTGAGCGGGCCCCGCTCCCTCACCTGCTCGAGGACGATCGCCGCCACCTTGTCGATCTGGTCGAGGCGGTGCCAGCGGAAGCCCCGTGCCCGGATCGCCGCCCGCTTGAAGGCGAGGTTGGGCCACTCCTCGATCGGCACGATGCAGGCGGCGTGGTACCAGAACTCGAACGCCGGGAAGGGAGGGCCTCCCCAGTAGGCCTTCTCGAGGCGCCGGCGGGGGAGGGCACCGAGGCGGGCGAAGGCGATGAGCTCGTGCGACCGGGCGAGGACCGAGATGGTGTCGAGCTGGACGCCCCGCGTGGCGCTCAGCACCGAGCCGGCGCCGCCGGAGAGCCGCCGGCCGAGCAGCCCCTGGGCTGCGAGCTGGGCCCGGCGGGCGTGCCGGATCGAGACCTCGCCGGGTGCCATGGGGACGATCCTGCCGCACAGGCGACCGCCCGGCGAGCCGGCCGCGTCTTCCAGAGGCCGGGACGGGGCGTCCTCGGTACGCTGTCGGCATGAAGGCGGAGCTCAGGCACGGCGACAACGGCGTCGGCGCCGCTCGCCCGCCCGCGTCAGTGCGGGCGGAGCCGGCAGGCCGTCGCACCGAGACGGTGGCGGAGGTCATGGGACCGCTCCTCCGGCGGCTCTTCGGCCCCGAGATGCCGATGCAATTCGGCTTCTGGGACGACAGCTTGGTCGGCCCCGACACAGGCGCCCGCCTCGTGGTCCGCTCGCCCGAGGCGTTCCGGCGGCTGCTCTGGGCTCCGGGCGAGCTCGGCATGGCCCGCGCCTATGTCGCCGGCGACCTCGATCTCGAGGTCACCGGCAGCGGAGAGGCAGGCCGTGACGGCATGGCCGGAGTGCTGAAGCGGCTGCACGACGCCACGTCGAGGGAGCTGCCCGCCCCGAGCGCCATGGCCCTCCCGCTCATCGACGCCGCCCGCAAGCTGAAGCTGTTCGGCTCCCCACCTCCGCCGCCGGCGGCCGAGGTCCGCCTGTCCGGCCCCCTCAAGACGGGGCTCCACTCAAAGGAGCGGGACGCGGCTGCCATCCGGCACCACTACGACATCGGGAACGAGTTCTACGAGCTCGTACTCGGGCCGGCCATGACCTACTCCTGCGCCCGGTTCGAGTCGCCGGAGGCGACGCTCGAACAGGCCCAGGCGAGCAAGCACGAGCTCGTCTGCCGCAAGCTCGGCCTCGCCGAGGAGCACGACGGCGGGCCTCGGCGCCTGCTCGACGTCGGCTGCGGGTGGGGCTCGATGGTCATGCACGCCGCGCTCCACCACGGCGCCCAGGCGGTCGGCGTGACCCTCAGCCCCGCCCAGGCCGAGTCCGCCCGCCGCCGTGTGGCCGATGCCGGGCTGTCGGAGGAGGTGGAGATCCGGGTGCAGGACTACCGGGAGCTCACCGGCGAGCGCTTTGACGCCGTCTCCTCCATCGGGATGTTCGAGCACGTCGGCAAGAGCAGGATGGGCGAGTACTTCTCCACGATCCACCGCCTGCTCCGGCCGACCGGGCGCCTCCTCAACCACGCCATCTCCAAGGTGGGCGGCTCGAGGATGCGGGGCCGCACGTTCATGAACCGCTACGTCTTCCCCGACGGGGAGCTGATCGACGTGGCCGAGGTCGTCGAAGGCATGGAGCGAGCCGGCTTCGAGGTGCGCGACGTCGAGTCCCTCCGCGAGCACTACGCGGTGACGCTGCGCCACTGGGTCGCCAACCTCGAGCAGCACTGGGACGCGGCCGTCGCCCTCGTCGGGGAGGAGCGGGCACGGGTCTGGCGCTTCTACATGAGCGCCTCCGTGAATGCCTTCGAGGACGGCGGCATCGCCGTCCACCAGGTGCTCGGTGTGAAGCCGGACGCCTCCGGCCGCTCGGGCGTGCCCGCCACGCGGAGCGCCTGGGGCTGATCCTTCGGTCGCCTCAGCGGCCGATCTCGCGCCAGTCCTGCTCCGACAGCTCGACGTCGAAGCGGTCCGCTGCCCGCCGGATGCGCTGCCAGGCGCGGTCCCGCTCGGCGTCGCTCACCCCCTCCACCTGCTGGAACCGGGCCACGGCGTTGCGCACGTGGCGGGCGTCGGTGAGCGGTTCCTTGCGCTCCTCGGGGAAGGCGAAGGCCGAGTCCGGCAGGTCGTTCTTCTGAGAGGTGCTCATGCCGGCCGAGTTCCGGGCGGGCGCCCGCTTGCCCTCGGCACGGGCGTGCTGGGCGGCCCGGGCCTTCTCGAGGTTCTTGCGCGCCGCCTGCTTCTGCTTGGTGCTCGCCATACGCGCGCGCTACCCGGGGAGACCCTGCGGCAATCGTGACGGGCGGTGACACCTCGCCCTGTTGGCCACCCGGATGCCCCGCTTCGCCGGTTCGAGGGGGCCGCAGGAAGGCGCATCAGCGCCCCGCCGAGCGGGTACCGCTGTCAGGTGCCCCTCGCATCGAAGGTCGGTCCGACATCCGGCGGCCTGGCAGGGCAGGTGGCCACCCACCCGCCGCACCGGATGGCTCCGGCCCGACGGGTCCGGCCGAGGGCAGACGGCACCGCGACCCGCCGGGCCACCCCGGGGGCATCGGGGTGACCCCCGACCCGCTCCCCGCACCGCGCCACCGCGAGCCGCAGGCGGTGATCCTGTCGGGCTCGATCGGCCAGGGCCACGACGCCGTGGCCGAGGTCTGCAGGCGGGCCCTCGTCGGGACCTCCCTCGCCGGCTGTGGCGGAGCCGACGGCGAGCTCGACGACGCCGTCCCGGTGTGCGACTGCATCGAGCTGCTCGGACCGATCGGCTCTCGGGTGGCCCACCGGGTCTTCCGCACCGCCATCTCGCTTCCGACCGTCTACGACGGCTTCCACTTCGCCCAGCTGCGGGCGGAGGGCCGACTGGCCCGGGGCGGCGACGGCGCGTCGGCACGCCGCATCCTCCGCGCCCTCGAGCGGCGCGGCCTCGTCGACGGCGTCGCGCTCGCCCTCGCCGTCTTCGCCACGGGTGCACCGGTGGCGGCAGCCCTCCGGCGCCGCAACCCGGGGGCGAAGGCCGTCGTCTTCTGCACGGACGCCACCGCCCACTCGCGCTGGGTGCACGAGTCGATCGACCTCTACCTCGCGACCGGCGAGCTGGCGGCCGCCTCGCTCCGGCGTTACGAACCGCAGGCCGAGATCGCCATCCTGCCTCCGCCTGTCCGGCCGGAGTTCTACGAGGCTGCCGCCACGGACGCGGCCCGGGCCCGATTCGGGGTCCCCCTCGACGCGAGCTGCGTGCTGCTCGTCTCCGGCGGCTGGGGGCTCGGCCCGGTGGCCGAGGCGGCGAGGGCTCTGGCGGCTGACGGGCACCACGTCCTCGCCGTCTCGGGCAGCAACCTCCCGCTCCGCCGGCGGCTCGACGAGCTCGCCCGTGAGGACTGCCGGATCCGCTCGCTCGGCTACTGCCACGACATGCCGTCGGCCATCTCGGCGGCCGACGTGGTCGTGTCGGCGGCCGGCCAGACCTGCAACGAGGTGCATGCGGTCGGCCGCCGGCTCGTCGTGCTCGACTCCGTCCCAGGGCACGGGAGGGAGAACCTCCTGAACGAGGTGGCGGTCCGCGGGGCTGCGGCGGCCTCTCCCTCGGCGGAGTCGGTGGTGAAGGGCGTGACCGCCGCCCTCAAGGCGAGCGATCCTCCACCGACATGGCCCGTCCGCTCCGCCGGGGAGTGGCGGTCGCGCTTTCTCCGTGCGCTCGAGCCGCTCGGAGTATTGTGACCGTCGTCGTGACGTCTGATCCTGACCTGTGCTCCGTCGCGCGACACGAGGGTGCCGCCGCGCCGGCAGGCTCCGCGCCCACGACCGGGTGGAAGGGCGCCGAGCGGACGCACGTCGTCGATCTCTACCGGGAGGACGCCGACCTCGTCGCCCACGTCTCGGGCCTCGCCGAGCGTGCTCTCGCCGGAGGCGGAGCCGTCGTCGCCATCTTCACCCGCGACCATCTCGAGGCCCTCGGGGCACGGCTCCGTGCCGGCGGTATTGACCTGTCTGTCGCAGTCGAGGCCGGTCGGTACGTCCCGGTCGACGCCGGGGAGATGCTGTCGGGCTTCCTCGTCGAGGGCGCTCTCGACCTCCCGGCGCTCCGTCGGGCGGTCGAGAGCGTGCTCGAGCGGGCGGCGGCCGCCGGACACGCCGGAGTGCACGTCCTCGGCGAGGGCGTCGCCCTCCTGTGGGACGCCGGCCTCGTCGCCCAGGCGCTCGAGCTCGAAGCGGAGTGGGACGCGGCAGCCCGCCGGGACGGCTTCTTCCTCTACTGCGGCTACCCCTTCGAGGCGATGGCAGAGCGGGCCGACCTTGCGGACCTGCAGGGGGTCTGCGAGCTCCACTCCGCGATGGTGCCGCCCGTGCCGGCGCAGGTCCCGGCGCCCGGGCTGGCGGCCGGCCCCTCGCCGTCACCGGGGGCGGCCGAACGCTGGCAGTACTTCCTCCCCCTTCCCCGCGCGATACGCGGCGTCCGGGTTTTCGTCGAGGAGGTCGTCTCGCCCGACCTCGACCAGCTGGTCCGCGACGACGCGGTCCTCGTGGCCTCCGAGCTCGCGACGAACGCGCTCCGCCATGTCGAGGCGCCCTTCGCCGTCGGCGTGCGCACGTCGGAGGGGTCCGTCACCGTCCTCGTCCGGGACCTGAGCGCCGAGGCGCCGTCGCTGCGGCGCGCCGGCGTCGACGCCTCGAGCGGACGCGGTATCGCGATCGTGGAGCGCCTGGCTGCGAGGTGGGGGACCGAGCCGCTGGAGGACGGCAAGCTCGTCTGGGCCGAGCTCGCCACCGCCGAGGCGCCGTCGGCCTGACCGGCCGCCGGTCCTCGCCGGGCGCCTAGGCGGCGATGACCCGGACGACGCGCCCGTCGTCGACGTCGTAGCGCCAGCCCTCCACCCGCGTCGCCGGGGGAAGGAGATCGGAGCTCCGCAGCCGCTCGACGTCGGCGCGCAGCGCCTCGTCGGGGTCGGGCATGGCCAGCCACTCGACGGTCTCCGGGCTCGCCACCCCGTCGGCGGCGAGGCGCTCGGCGACCACGGCGTCGCGCTCGTGGGCGAGGGCGCAGCCGGTGTGCTGGAGGACGGCGACCTCCTCCACGCCGAGGAAGTGCGTGGCGAGGGCGAGGGAGCGAAGGACGTCGTCTGTCACGCGGGCGCCGGCGTTGCGCAGGATCTTCGCCTCTCCCGGCACGAGACCGAGCATGGCGAGCGGCTCGAGGCGCGTGTCCATGCAGGTCACGATGGCGACGCCCTTGGCGGCGCGGGCGGGCAGGCCGGCGAGGGAGAAGCCGGCGGCGTAGCGGTGATTGGCGTCGAGGAGCTCTTCCAGCACGCTCGCAGCTTGGTGGGGCGGGCCGCGCCGGTGCAAGTGCGTCAGCTCGCCCGGGCCACCCCCCGGGTGAACCAGGTCCAGGCCTTCGGTCCGGCGGCGTAGCGCTGCTCGCTCTCCTCGAGCACCATGCCGGCCGCCTCGAGGAGCGAGAGGGGGTCGCGGGTCAGGCGGCAGCCTCCGGCGAGGCGTCGCTGGAGCGGTTCGAGTCGACGCTGCCAGGTCATGACCGAGGGGTCCGGGGCGAGCCCGTGCTCGAGGAAGTGGAAGCGGCCGCCGGGCTTCAGCACCCGCCGGATCTCCCGCAGCACCCCGACGGGGTCCTCGACCGTGCAGAGGGTGAAGGTCGCGAGGGCGGCGTCGCAGCTTCCGTCCTCGAGGGGGATCGACTCCCCGGCGAGGCCGACGTGCTCGACGGTGGCCCCGCACCTCGCCACCCGCTTCTCCGCCAGCCGGCGGCCGAGGGCGGAGGGCTCGACGGCGAGCACCGTCTCCACCTCGGGGGGGTAGTGCTCGAGGTTGAGCCCGGAGCCGAAGCCGATCTCGACGACGCGCCCGGCGAGACCGGACGTCGTCTCCTTCCTCCAGCCCTCCATCCCGGGCGTGCCGAGGGCGCGGTCGACGAGGCGCGGCAGCAGCCGCTGTTCGTAGAAGCCCACGGCGCCCACGGTACCGCCGCGGGTCACCCGCCGCCCCGCAGCGGTGACCTTCGCCTCTAGGAGCCGGCGCGCCCGCGTTCTTATGCTGAGCCGGAGATGGCGTCGGCCGGAGAGGGAGCAAGCGTGAACGAGATGAGCGAGTCGGTGGCTTCGTCGACGACCGACGGCCGGGTCGAGAAGGCGGCCGGCGGCGTGCCGAGCCCCGAGGAGCTGGCGCGGGCGCTCACCGAGCTCGTCGGGGCCGACGGGGTGGTCCCCGCCGGGGTCGCCGGGGCGCTTCGCGCCGCCCGGGGCTGGACGGGCCGGGTCGTCGACGTCCTCGAGGTTCTCACCGAGGACGTCGAGAGGATGGGCTACCTGGCCGGAGGCCGGCGACCCGACGAGGTGGCCACCTGGGTCGGGCTGTGGGCCGACTCTGCGCTCACCCTCGAGCAGATCCGGCTCGTCGTGGCGGCCGGGGGATGGGACCCCGACCCCTTCGTGGTGCTGGCCCGCGCAGGGCTGCTCGAGGCGGCCCTCGAGCAGCCCGACGGTTCGCTGCGCCGCGTCCGGGGCGAGCTCGCCGGCGGCTACGTGAGCGACGAGCTCGCCCTGGCGGACGACGCCGAGATCCTGCGCGTCGTCCGGGCGGTGATCGCGGCGGCCGAAGAGGCGACAGGAGATGCCGCCGGAGGGTGAGCCCGCCCCGGCGGCGACGCTCTCAGGACGCGACCGAGCAGCGGTTCGGGCCGACCTCGAGCTGGCGCAGGCTGTGCAGCGGCATCGGGTTACGACCCATGTTCGCCTTGATGATCTCGGCGTAGTTCGGCGGGCGGGGCGTCGTCCGGGCCGTCACCCAGGTGACGAAGTCCTCCTCGTCCAAGAAGAGCTGCGGGAGCCGCTGGCGGAGCTCCGACAGGGTGGCGCCCACCGGCCGCTCGGGATGGACGTCGACGTTCTCGCCGTAGTGGCTCGGAAGGACGAGGGCGTCGTCCCCGAGGCCGAGCACCTTGTCACGAAGCGAGTGGAACAGGTCCCGTGCGAACTCCTCGGCCTTGTCGGCGAGGTCGGGGCGCCCCACGCTGTCGACGAACAGGGTGTCCCCCGTGAGGACGGCGGCGTCGCCGACGAGGTAGACCGTCGAGCCCTTCGTGTGCCCCGGCGTGTGCATCGCCCCCACGACGAGGCTGACGCCGTTCGGCAGGTCGTAGCGGTCGCCGTCGTGGACAGGCTCGTAGCCGAAGTCGAAGGTGTCGGCGGGGTTGAGGTGGACGACGGCGCCGGTCGCTTCGGCCAGCGCCCGGGCACCGCTCAGGTGGTCGGCGTGCAGGTGCGTGT
>JAKACF010000056.1 GCA_021821585.1 Actinomycetes bacterium | reverse complement strand
GGTCGTGGACGAGCTCCTCCTCGCTCATCTCGAAGCGCCGGGCGAGGTCGCCGATCTCGGCCTCCTGCACCCGGGCGAGGTGGACGAGCACGGCGAGCAGCCGTCGGAGGCGCGCGCCGGCGACGGGCACCGCCGGGGCGCCGGCGCGCCGGCCGGCGTCGCCCTCCCCGTCGGGACCGGCGCTCGTCACCTGCGGGGACCCGTCGGCCGGCGAGCCAGGTCCGCTCGCCATGGCGGACAACCGGGCGACGACCCCCTCTCGAAGTGCTGCGGGCGACCGCACGACGGCCGCGTCCCCGAGGCCGGCGACCCAGGAGACGAAGGCGTCCTCGTCGCCGACGGCAAGGTGGAGAACGACGTCGCCGGTGTCCGACCAGGAGACGACGGCGGACCCGGGGACGAGCGACGCCACCTGGCGGGCGAGGCGGGGGTCGATCTCGACCTCGGCCACGAGCTGTGCGTCCCCGGGATCGCCGCCGAAGGGAAGGAGGTTGATCTCCGCACCGAGGTCGCAGTCCGGCGGCGGCTCGAAGCCACCCGGCTCGCCGAGCGTCGGCTCGCTCTCGAAGCGGTCGACCCGGAAGGTGCGCATGGCGCCTCCCTCGCCGCTCGTGCGGTCACGGGCGACGAGATACCAGGCCGCCTGGCGGAAGGTGAGCCCGTACGGCTCGACCTCGCGCGCACGGCCGTGGTATCGGAAGCTCAGCGTCGCCGCCCGCCGCAGGGCCTCGTGCACCGCGCCGAGCGCCGGGACCGAGGGCAGGACGGCGATCGGCGGGTCGAGGCGCCTGCCGAGCCCGTGGCCGAGGATGGAGAGCGCGTCCTTCCCGGCGCTGCCACCGAGCTGCACGGCCGCCACCGCGAAGGCGAGGGCCGTGGCCTCGGTGTCGTCGAGGTCGAGCTCGGGCAGGTAGTAGTCCTCCGGCCGGACGAGGTAGCCGACCTGCTCCTCGGCCTCGATGGGCGCCGTCGTGACCGGCACGCCGAGCTCGCGGAGCGCCCGCTTGTCCCGTTCGAAGGCCTGGCGGGCCGTCTCCTTGCCCTCCGGGTAGCCCTGCACCTTCTCGCGGATCTCGCGCAGCGAGAGCGGCCGCTCGGTGTCGAGGAGCACGAGCATCAAGTTGGTGAGCCGCTCGAGGCGGTCCTGGCGCGGGGGTGGCGGCACGGGGCGATGGTACGCGGACGGCACCCGGCGCGGTGCCGAGCTCAGAGCCCGAAGGGAGCCGCCTGCACCCGGGCGACCGCCGCCTCGTCGCCGTCGAGCTGCACCTCGGCGACACGGCCCCGCCCGAAGAGGTACAGGACGAGCTCCTGCGGCCCGGCCGTCATCGTGACGAGCGGCTCGCCCGAGCGGGCGGTCGCCGAGCCGAAGCCCGGCGCCACGAGCACGAGGCCGGCTCCCCGCAGCTTGCGGGCGAGGAGCCGGGCGCTCCGGCGCAGCGCTCTCCACAAGGCGGCGTCGAGGGCGGGGTCCTCTCTCGGCCCGGCGTCGGCGGACCCTGCCCGCCGGACGTCCTCGTGGTGGACGAAGTACTCGACGGTGTTCATCTGCTCGTCGAGAGGACGGACGAGCGCCGGCGGGCCGGAGGCGACGCGCCGGATGAGCTCCTCGTAGCCGAGGGAGCGCTTCGCCTCGTCCATGGCCGACTGGGTCATGGCCTTCAGCTGTGGCACGAGGATGCCGGCGGCGGCGACGGGACGGCGCTCGCGGATGTACAGGTGCGCCGCCAGGTCCGCGGTCGTCCAGCCTTCGCAGAGGGTCGGAGCCAGGGGTCCGCGCTCCTCGAGAAGGCTGCACAGGGCTGCCCGCTCCGAGTGGGCGATGGAAGATGAGCTGAGCGGCATGGTCGTCCCTCCTCGCGGGCCCCCGCTACGGACGAGCGGGCGCGTCTCACCGTACCGGGGCGGCCGGCGCGATAGACCTCCCTGTATGGCTGAATCACAGATCCTTGCCACGAGCGGCGGGATGGTGCTGAGCGGACGGGGCCAGTTCCAGTGGCGCTTCGGCGGTCTGCTCCGCTACGCGCTCGAGCTGTCGGGTGCGTCCCGGCCGAAGCTCTGCTTCCTCAACACGGCCACCGGCGACGACGACACCAGGCTCCGGGCCTGTTACGGGGCGGCAGCCGGCGAGCAGGTCGAGGCGAGCCATGTGGCGCTCTTCCCCATGCCGAACGTCGAGGACGTCCGGGCCCACCTGCTCGCCCAGGACGTGATCTGGGTGGGCGGCGGCTCGGTGGCCAACCTGCTCGCCCTCTGGCGCGTCCACGGGCTCGACACCGTCATGAGGGAGGCCTTCGAGGGCGGGGTCGTGCTCGCGGGCGTGAGTGCCGGATCGCTCTGCTGGCACACCGGGGGCACGACGGACTCCTTCGGGCCCGAGCTCTCCCCCGTCACGAACGGCCTCGGCCTCGTCCCCTACGGCAACGGCGTCCACTACGACTCCGAGCCACAGCGCCGTCCCCTGCTCCAGCACCTCGTCGCCACCGGTGTGCTCCCGCGCTCGTACGCCACCGAGGACGGCGTCGGGCTGCACTACGTCGGCACCGAGATGCGCGAGGCGGTCGCCGAGCTGCCGGGCCGCCGCGCCTACCGGATCGAGCCCGACGGCAACGGCGGGGTCGTCGAGACCGCTCTCTCGACACGGCTCCTCGACTACTGAACCTCGCCGTCCACCCGGCGCTCGTGGTCGAGGAGCCACTGCTTCAGCCCGAGCCCGCCGGCATAGCCGACGAGCCGGCCGTTGGAGCCGATCACGCGGTGGCACGCAAGGACGATCGGCAGCGGGTTCCGGCTGTTGGCCGCCCCGACCGCCCGCACGGCGCTCGGGCGGCCGAGCCGGGCCGCCTGAGCTGCGTAGGTGGAGGTGGTGGCGAACGGGATCTCCTCGAGGGCGAACCAGGCGGCCCGCTGGAAAGCCGTCCCGGCAGGATCGAGTGGGAGGTCGAATGCTCGCCGCTCGCCGGCGAAGTACTGCCTCAGCTGGTCCTCCGCCTCCGCCAGGACCGGGGGGCGCGACTCGAGGGCGCGGTCGAGACGGGGGCGGGCCTCGGCGGCCGCCCCCGGGAGCAGCACCTGGTGGAGCGCCGCCTCGTTCCCGACGAGGACCATCGTGCCGACCGGCGTCTCGAGCGCCCACCAGGTGTCACGCTCCGCCCGCACCCCGACCGTCGTCATGCCACGTCCTCCTTGTCCTCGGGGCGGCCGGCTCCGAACGAGCCGGCCCAGAGATGCTGCAGGCCGTAGGCCCGATACGGCCTCCAGCGTTCCGCCAGCGCCAGCGCCGATCGGGCGTCGGCCGGGTGGCCCGACCGCTCGAGCGCACGCCGCACCCCGAGATCGCTCGGCAGGAAGGCGTCGGGGTCCGACAGCGCCCGCATCCGGATGTAGGCGACGGTCCAGGGCCCGATGCCCGGGATGGCGAGCAGGCGGGCCGAGACGTCCTCGCGGTCGGCTCCCGGCCGGAGATCCACCTCGCCGCCGGCCACGGCCGCCGCCAGCGAGACGATCGCCCGGCCCCGTCCGGAGGGGACGCCGAAGGCGGCGGGCGGGAGGGCCGCGATGGTGTCGGCCGAGGGGAAGAGCCGCACGGGACCGCTCGCCGCCGCGAAGCTGTCGGGGAGCGGCTCGCCGTGTGCCGCTGCCAGGCGGCCGGCGAGCGTGCGCGCGCCGGCGACGCTCACCTGCTGGCCGAGGAGCGCCCGCACGGCGAGCTCGCTGCCGTCGACGTGGCCGGGAACCCTGAGCCCCGGCATGGCGGCCACGCCCGGAGCGAGCAGCGGGTCGCCCGACAGCACCCCGGCCACGGCTCTCGGGTCGGCGTCGGCGTCGAACAGCTGGCGGAGGCGGGTCATCGCCCTCGTCAGGTCCCTCAGATCCGACAGCTGGAGCCGGGCCGTGAGGAACGGCTCGTCAGCCTCCGGCGCGAGCACCTCGGCGACGGCCGGTCCGTGCGGTAGAGCGAGCGAGCGCCGGTAGCGCGAGCCGTCCCCGGCTTCGACGCCGGGCACGGCCCGTCTCGAGAGGAACGAGAAGAGCGGTTCCGCCGCGTACGGGCGGCGGAACGGGAGCCGGAGCGTCAGGGTCCCTGCGGGCGCGGCCGTGGTCGCGGCGCGCCGCTTCGACCGAGCTCGCAGGGCGAGGGGAGGTTCGTCGAAGACGGCACGCACCGTCGCGTTGAACTGGCGGACGCTCCCGAAGCCGGCCGCGAAGGCCACCTCGGCCGCCCGGAGCTCGGTCGTCTCGAGCAGCAGGCGGGCCGTCTGGGCCCGCTGGGCGCGGGCGAGCTCGAGTGCCCCGGCGCCGACCTCCGCGAGGAGGAGGCGGTTCAGTTGGCGCGTGCTGTAGCCGAGCCGGGACGCGAGGCCGGCGACGCCGTCGCGGTCGACCACGCCGTCGGCGATGTCGCGCATCGCCCGTGCCACCACGTCCCCGCGGCGGTTCCACTCGGGCGAGCCGGGCGAGGCGTCGGGCCGGCACCGCTTGCACGCCCGGAACCCGGACCGCTGGGCGGCCGCCGCCGTCGGGAAGAACCTGAGGTGCTCCCGCCGCGCCGGAGTCGAGGCGCAGCTCGGGCGGCAGTAGATGCCGGTCGAGGTGACCGCCACGAAGAACCATCCGTCGAAGCGGGCATCGCGGCTGCGCACCGCCCTGTACCAGAGCTCGGGATCACCCACGGGGCCAGTATCCCAGCGTGCCGGAGGACGGGCTGGCGGGAATCGGACATGCGGTTCGGCCCCGCCGCCGAGGGGTACGGCGCGACGGTGGAACGCGAATCGATCAAGCACGGCGCCCGCGAGGACGAGGACCTCGCCCGGAGCGTCGAGGGCCTCGTGCGAGGCGCACCGGTCGATCCGAGGTCCGAGGAGAACCGCCGCCTCGAGGACCCCGGCGACGACGCCGAGCTCGACGCGGGGCTGCGGCCTGAGGTTCGGTCCGCCGGCGCGCTCGACGAGCTCGACCTCGAGCACCGAGCGGAGCTGGCGCGGCTGCTGACCGGCCTCCACTATCCGGCGACGAGGGAGGAGATCGCCGCCCTCGCCGAGCGCAACGGGGCGGACGACGCTCTCGCCGGACGCCTGCGCCGGCTGCCCGACGGGCGCTTCGACCTGCTCGAGGCGATCTGGGAGGCCTTGGGCGGCCAGCCCGACTGAGCTGATGTCAGGCGAGGCGGCGCACGACCGCTCCCGACGCCGCCCTGGCGAGTGAACGGGGCGTCACGTTGCTCAGGTGGCCGAGCACCTTGTTGTGGAGGCCCGGCACGACGAGCGCCCGTCCCGCCTCGAGGGCGTCGAGGCCGGCGCGGGCGACGGCGGAGGCCTCCTGCCACATGAACGACGGGAGGCGGGTCGGCTCCGTGCCCGAGCGGAGCTGGAACTCGCTGTGGGTGAGCCCGGGGCACAGGGCGCTCACCGTCACCCCGGTCCCCCGCAGCTCCTCGTAGAGCGCCTCGGTGAACTGGAGCACGAAGGCCTTCGTGGCCGAGTAGACGGCCTCGCGCGGCACCGGCTGGAACGCCGCCACCGACGAGACGTTGAGCACGGCGCCGTGCCGGCGCTCGAGCATGGGCCGGAGGGCGGCATGCGTCAGCTCGACGAGCGCGGCGACGTTCAGGCGGAGGAGCTCGAGATGCTCGCTCGGAGGGACAGCGGCGAACTCGCCGTGGGATCCCCGCCCGGCGTTGTTGACGAGCAGGTCGATCGCCGGCAGGGATGCGAGCCGGGCGGCGACCGCCGCGATCCCGTCGTCGGTGAGGAGGTCCGCCACGAGGACCTCGACGGCGACCGAGTGCCGGCGCGAGAGGTCGTGCGCAGCCTGCTCGAGGCGGGCGGCGTCCCGTGCGACGAGGACGAGATCGCGGCCCCGCAGCGCCAGCTCCTCGGCGAAGGCGCGGCCGATGCCGACCGAGGCGCCCGTGACGAGGGCACGCTCACGCATCGAGGCGGCCATCGAGCCGACGCTACCGGCGACGCGCCGGTCCTCCGCCGTGCAACGCTACGGGAATGCCCCTCCACGCCAACGAGACGACGCCCGAGCGTGCCGCCGAGCCCGTCGCCGTCCGTCCCCAATTCGCGCAGGACCTCGAGACCGGGGAGGTGCCGAAGTTCGCCCTCGCCGACGACCCCATGCCGGCGGCGACCGCCTACCAGATCGTCCACGACGAGCTGATGCTCGACGGCAACGCCCGCCTCAACCTCGCCACCTTCGTCACCACCTGGATGGAGCCCGAGGCACGCCAGCTCATGACCGAGTGCGCCGAGAAGAACATGATCGACAAGGACGAGTACCCCCAGACCGCCGAGCTCGAGCGCCGTTGCGTCAACATCCTCGCCCGGCTGTGGCACGCCGACGAGAGCGAGGAGGCGACCGGCTGCTCGACGGCGGGCTCGAGCGAGGCTTGCATGCTCGGGGGTCTCGCCCTCAAGTGGCGCTGGCGGGACCGGCGTCGCCAGCAGGGGCTCGGGGTCGACCGGCCGAACCTCGTGATGGGCGCCAACGTCCAGGTCTGCTGGGAGAAGTTCTGCCGCTACTTCGACGTCGAGGCCCGCCTCGTCGACGTGGGCCCGGAGGTGGCCCACCTCACCGCCGAGACGGCGGCCGCCCACTGCGACGAGAACACGATCGGCGTCGTGGCGGTCCTCGGGTCGACATACGACGGGGCCTACGAGCCCGTGAAGGAGATCTGCGACGCCCTCGACTCGCTGGCCGCCTCGGGCGGGCCCGACGTCCCCGTGCATGTCGACGGGGCGAGCGGGGCCATGGTCGCGCCCTTCGTGGACGAGGACCTCGAGTGGGACTTCCGCCTGCCCCGCGTCCAGTCGATCAACACCTCGGGCCACAAGTACGGGCTCGTCTACCCCGGTGTCGGCTGGATCGTCTGGCGCGACGCCTCCGCTCTCCCCGCCGAGCTCGTCTTCAACGTCGACTACCTCGGTGGGCAGATGCCCACCTTCGCCCTCAACTTCTCCCGCCCGGGAGCCCACGTGGTCGGGCAGTACTTCAACTTCCTCCGGCTCGGCCGGCGGGGCTACACCGACGTGCAGGCTGCCTGCCGCCAGACCGCCGACTGGCTCGCCGGCGAGATCGCCGCCATGGACGAGTACGAGCTCATCCCCCGCCGGCGCGGGATCCCGGTGTTCGCCTTCACGACGACGCCGGCAGCCCCCTTCAGCGTCTACGACGTCTCCGAGGTGCTGCGCGGGCGGGGATGGCTCGTTCCCGCCTATGCGATGCCGCCGGGCATGGAGAAGATCTCGGTGCTCCGTGTCGTCGTGCGCAACGGGTTCTCTCGGGACCTCGCCGAGATGCTGCTCGACGACCTCCGGACGGTCACACGACGCCTCGGTGCCGGAGCCGCCGTCCGGGTGGCGGACGCGACCGAGCGCACCGCCTTCCACCACTGATCAGGTGGGAGGCGGTGCGCTGCGGGTCACAGAGGCCTAGGCCGCCACCTGCTCACCTCGCACCGTCACCGGGCGGCTGACCGACCGCTCGCGCCGGGTCAGCATGGCGATCCCCATCGCCATACCGCCGAGGACGGCGAGCAGCACGCCGGGACCGAGGTCGTAGCCGATCCAGTAGACGAGCTCGGTGGTCGTGCCCGCCGGGCGGATCGAGCGTGCGCCCTCGAGCACCCGCCAGGCAACCGGGCTGATGACGAGCCACGAGCCGCAGCAGGCGACGATGAATCCCTCCCACATCGGCCCGATGCGACTCATCCCGGTGCGCGCCATCGGCGCCAGGGCGAGCATCGTCATCCCGAAGACGACCGCCACGGCACCAGGGACGAGCCACACGAGCGCATGCTCGAGGCTCCAGGTCCACGCCGGTGTTCCCGTGGCGTTGAAGCCGAAGAGAGGGCCGACGAACGGGATGATCCCCGCCCAGGCTCCGACGAGCAGCGTGAGCAGGCCGACCGTCCCGAGGCTCGCACCGGCACCGGGGTTGACCACTACCGGCGCCGTCGCGGGCGAGACGACCCTGCTCGGATTGGCGACCGAACCTCCGCCCGTCCCGACGGGCTGGTCGAAGACCGGGTCCTCCACGCGTGGGGACCCCGGCATCCGCGGCTCGAACTCATGACGTGACCTTGCAAACACGGTCTCATCCTCCTTGGCGTCCGACCAGCCCCCGGGTCCGCCCGACGACGTGGCGCCGAGTCCGGGAGCGGGTATCGGGCACGTATGTCAAGCACTGGATACCCCGACGGCGAGACTGGCATGCCCCTGCCAGCATCGGCGTCCTATGACGTCGTCGTTCTCGGAGGCGGATCGGCAGCAGAGGAGCTGTGCTCCGCGCTGCGCGAGGGCGAGGGCGAGGGCGGCGACCGGCGGTGGCGCCTCGCGGTGGTCGAGGAGCGCCTCGTCGGGGGCCAGTGCCCCTTCTATGCCTGCATGCCCTCCAAGGCGATGCTGCGCTCGGCGGGGCTGCGGAGCCTGGTCGCCACGGCCAGGTCCTTCGGAGCGGTGGTGGCGGACTGCCCCAGAGACAACCCGGAGGGCGCCTACGCCGTCGCCGCCCGACGCCGGGACGGTGTCGCCGAGGGGCGCGACGACACAAGCCACGCCCGCGATCTCCGCTCGTTGGGTGTGGAGGTCGTCCGGGGCCGCGGGCGCGTGAGCGGCCCGGGCCGGCTGCTCGTCGAGTCGGCGGCAGGCGAGCAGCGCGAGCTCGCCTTCGAGCGGCTCGTCGTCGCCACCGGGTCGCTCCCCGCCCTGCCCCCCGTCGAGGGACTCGACGAGGTGCCGTACTGGACGAGCGACGACGCCCTGAGCAGCCCGGAGCGACCGGCGGCGATCGCCATCCTCGGCGGAGGGCCGGTCGGCTGCGAGCTGGCGGAGATCTACGCCAGGTTCGGCTCGAGCGTCCTTCTCCTCGAGTCCTCCGAGCGGCTGCTCGCAGGGGAGGAGCCCGAGCTCGGCGAGGCGCTGAGGGCGCACCTCGAGCGCCTCGGGGTCGCCGTGCGGCCGTCCGCCAGGCTGGCCGGCGTCCGCCGGGGTGGTGGGGGGACCATCCTCGACCTCGAGGGCGGCGAGCAGCTCGCAACCGACCGGCTCGTGGTCGCGACCGGGCGGCGGCCGGCGGTCGACGGCCTCGGGCTCGAGTCGCTCGGCATCACCCCGGACGCGGACACCGGTGCGCTGAAGGTCGACGAGCGCTGCGCCGTCGAGGGCCGGGACGACCTCTTCGCCGCAGGGGACGTCAACGGGATCGCTCCCTTCACCCACGCCGCCAAGTACCAGGCCCGGGTCATCGCCTCGAACCTGCTGGGCGGGGCGCGACGGGCGGACCATCGCGCCATCCCGCGTTGTGTCTACACCGATCCCCCGCTCAGCACGGTCGGCCTGACCCGGGCCGAGGCGGACCGACAGGGACTCTCCGTCGCGGTTGCCACCATGGACCTCGGTGAGACGGCACGGGCCGACTCCGAGGGCACGATGCTCATCGACGAGGGAGCAGGCGCGCCGGTCGTCGCCGCCGAGGCCGGAGGAAGCCTCGTCCTCGTCGCCGACCGGCGGCGGCGCGTGATCGTCGGAGGGGGCGCATTCGGGCCGCGGGCGGACGAGTGGATGAACGAGGTCGCCCTCGCCATCCGGGCCGAGGTGCCGCTCGGGCTGCTGACCGAGACGGTCCACCCGTTCCCGACCTACGCCGAGGCGCTCGGGCCCGCCTATCTCGACCTCGCCCGCCAGTGCCGCTAGCGGGCGGGGACGGGCGGGGCTCCGGCACCCGCCCTCTGGCCGGCGCCGGTATCGTCAGGACCTGGACAGGGACCACGACGTCCTACGGCGACGTCCAGCGCACGAGGAGGGAGCGAATCATGAGCACCACGACCCCGTCTGTCTCGGAGAGCTCAGGCACGGTCGGGGCCCCGGCGGCCCCTCCGTCGACCCTCGCAGCCGACACCGCCACCACCGGGGTCGCCGGGACCGACCCCCTCGACTTGGAGGCGGTCGACGCCCTCGAGCTCTGGGTCGGCAACGCCCTTCAGGCTGCGCACTTCTACCGCACCGCCTGGGGCTTCGACCTCGTGGCCTACGCCGGCGCCGAGACCGGCGTCCGGGACAAGGCCTCCTACGTCCTCCAGCAGGGCAAGCTCCGCCTCGTCGTCACCTCGTCGCTGCGGGAGGGAACCGAGATCTCCCGCCACGTCGCCCGCCACGGCGACGGCGTGCGGGACATCTCTCTCCGGGTGACCGACGCCGAGGCCGCCTTCCGGGAGGCGGTCCGGCGGGGGGCGGTCCCCGTACGGGCGCCCTACGAGGAGAAGGACGACCACGGCGTCATCCGCAGGGCGACGATCGCCGCCTACGGCGAGACCGTGCACACCTTCGTCGAGAGGAGGGACTACGCCGGCGTCTTCGCGCCCGGCTACGAACCCCGCAGCGGCCCGCAGGACCCCCTGCCCTCCGTCGGCCTGCTCGACTTCGACCACTCGGTGGCGAACGTGGAGCTCAACCGGATGAACTTCTGGGTGGAGTTCTACGAGAAGGTGCTCGGCTTCCAGCTCATCCAGGGCTTCACCGACGACGACATCTCGACGGAGTACTCGGCCCTCATGTCGAAGGTGGTCTCCGACGGCGTCGGCCGGATCAAGTTCCCGATCAACGAGCCGGCGCCCGGCAAGAAGCGCTCGCAGGTGGACGAGTACCTCGACTTCTACAACGGACCCGGTCTGCAGCACATGGCGATCAACACGGATGACATCGTCGCCTCCGTGCAGGCGCTCGAGGCCCGCGGCATCGAGTTCATGCGGGTGCCGGACACCTACTACGAGGACCTCCGGGGGCGCTTCGCCGACCTCGACCTCGACATCGCGGTCCTGCAGCGCCACGGCATCCTGGCGGACCGCGACGACGAGGGCTACCTCCTCCAGATCTTCTCCCGCATGAACCAGGACCGCCCGACGGTCTTCTTCGAGCTCATCGAGCGTCACGGGTCGCGCGGCTTCGGCAACGGCAACTTCAAGGCGCTCTTCGTCGCCCTCGAGCGCGAGCAGGAGCGCCGGGGCAACCTCTGATGCCCTACTACCGCCGGGTCGGCGACCTCCCCCGGAAGCGGCACACCGCCCACCGGGACGCCTCCTCGCGCCTTCGGGCGGAGGAGCTCATGGGGTTGAACGGCTTCTCGGAGGAGAGCGCGCTCCTGTACCACGCCCACGCGCCGACGGCGATCCGCTCGGCCGAGGCGGTCGAGCAGGAGCCTGACCGGCTCGTGGCGAACCATCCCCTCCTCCCCCGCCACTTCAGGCTGCACCAGTGCAAGGAGGGCGGTGACCCGGTGACGGGCCGCCAGCTGCTGCTCGCCAACGACGACGTGCGTCTCTCCTACGCCGTCGCCACCGAGACGAGCCCTCTCACGCGCAACGCCGTCGGTGACGAGCTCGTCTACGTGGAGTCGGGCCGGGCGAGGCTCGAGACCGTCTTCGGCACCCTCGAGATCGCCGAGGGCGACTACGTCGTCGTCCCGACCTCGACGACGCACCGGTTCGTGATCGACGCCGGCGAGCCGCTCCGCCTCCTCGTCGCCGAAGCCCGCGGCCACGTGAGCGTCCCCGACCGCTACCTCTCCTCCCGCGGCCAGCTGAAGGAGGGCGCCCCCTTCTCCGAGCGGGACGTCCGCGGCCCCGACGGCCCGCTCCTCGTCGAGGAGGAGGACGTCGAGGTGCTCGTGCGCAACCGCGCAGGGCTCACACGCTACGTCTACGCGCACCATCCCTTCGACGTCGTCGGCTGGGACGGCTGCCTGTACCCCTGGGCGCTCTCGATCCACGACTTCGAGCCGATCGTCGGACGCGTCCACCAGCCGCCGCCGGCCCACCAGACCTTCGCCGGTCCGAACTTCGTCGTCTGCTCGTTCGTGCCCCGGCTGTTCGACTTCGACCCGGACGCCATCCCCGTCCCCTACAACCACGCCAACGTCGACTCCGACGAGGTGCTCTTCTACTGTGGAGGCGACTTCATGAGCCGGGCCGGATCGGGGATCGGGCAGGGCTCGGTCTCCCTCCATCCCTCGGGGTTCATCCACGGCCCACAGCCGGGAAGCGTCGAGGCCGCCATCGGCAAGCCTCGGACCGAGGAGCTGGCCGTCATGATCGACACCTTCCGTCCCCTCGAGCTCGCCCGGGCGGCCCTCGACGTGGAGGACGACGCCTACCCCTGGACCTGGGCCCGGCGGCCCTGAGGCCGCGGGATGACGGAGTCCCGGCGCCCCGCCGGACCGTCGTCGCCGCCGCCTCGTCGCAAGCTCGATCCCGACTGGGCACCACGCACGTGGTGGCGGATCGGCTTCCACGCCGCCGTCGTGCTCGCCTTCGTCGTGTTCGCCGTCACCGGCAGCCTGTACGGGACCGGCTGGGGCGGCCTGTTCGGCTACGGCCTCTGGCTCGTCCCGGCTGTCGTCGCCGGGTGGTTCGCCTTCAGCTTCATTTGGTGGCGCCCGGCCCGTCGGTCCGCCCGGCGCCCCGTCGGCGTCCTCGGCGGGCTGCGGG
>JAKACF010000055.1 GCA_021821585.1 Actinomycetes bacterium | reverse complement strand
GCTGTGCCCCGTCGGGTTAGACGAGGTCACCTCCGGCCCGGCAGATGGCGGGTCGAAGCCCGCCGACTGCCGACCAGAAGCGATGCCACGAGCTGTGGTTCAGAGCTCCTCGATGACCCAGTCGACCATGACAGCCAGAAGACAGGCCGTAGCCCCGAGGAGCAGCCCGACGCGTGCCTGTGTTCCCATGTGTGTACCTCCGTAGTGAGTGGGACCTTGTACTCATGCCGCGAAGGCAGTGAAGACAAACACCCGGCATCGACGGCGCGCCCGCACCCACGCAGCGTGGCGCTGACTGCGCGCCACCGGGGCCGATGCACCGAGCCGAGCGGAGGCCGCGTTCCGCTCGGCTCGGCTGTGGTCAGCCGGTCAGATGGTCCGTCGCCGGTTGGAGACGGCAACGACGATGAGGGCCGTGAATGCCACCGACAGCACCAGGGCCGCCAGGCCCGAGTAGCGGTACCGCCACCCGAGGGCGAGCCGGGCTACCAGCCCACCGAGCAACGAGCCGGCGAGGCCGGCGCCGATGGTTGCCCAGAGTCCCATGGGATTCGGGCCGGGCACGACCAACCGGCCCAGCGCGCCGATGATCAGGCCCCCGACGAGCAACCCGATGATGAGCAGGATCACGCGGACGCTCCGAGGCTCTCAACGGTCGTGCCCGTACGGGTGCCGACGATCACGCCGGTCACGGGTAGTTGATCGGGCTGCCGAGACCGGTGACGAGGTCGTAGCCCGCCCCGGCCGTGCAGTCCGTCCCGCAGCTGCCGTTCGTGCCGCTCGTGATGTCGCGCAGGTTCGTCGTGTAGCCGCCCGAGTAGATGGCGGCGTTGCCCTCGAGAACCTTCTGCCCGGCGGCCCTGCCCGCAGCGAGCAGCCCGGCCCAGTTCGGGGCGCCGACGCTCGTCCCGCCGACGGTGAACCATCCGGCCTGCCCGTCGTAGCGCGTGCTGTCGTAGATGGAGACGCCGGTGTTCGGGTTGGCGTCGAAGGAGACGTCGGGGATCCCGCGGGCGCTGCCGGTGAGGGCCGCGATGGTGGCGGCACCGTAGACCGCGCCCGAGTAGGAGCTCTGGTAGGCGGGGATGGACTCATAGCTCGAGATGCCGCCGCCCGAGCTCGACCAGGTCGTCTCGCTCTTGAACCCGGCACACGAGGTGCCGCTGCAGCCGTTCAGCGTGGTGCCCCCGACGGCGATGACGTTGGGGGAGGCGGCCGGGTACTCGGCACCGTGGCCGCTGTCGCCGGCCGAGGCGGTGTAGAGGGTGCCGGCGTGAGTGAGGTCGGCGTCATAGGAGAGCTCGCTCGAGGACTCGCTGCCGCCGAAGCTCATCGAGACCTCGGTGGCACCGATCGAGTTGGCGTAGGAGACAGCGTCGAACAGGTTCGTGAGGCTGCTGCTCGCTGCCTCGACGAGGACGAGCCTGGCTGCCGGAGCCTCGGCGTGCGCCCACTCGATGTCGAGCGACTCCTCGAGCGCCCAGCCGCTGTTGGTCTTCGGCTTGCCCTGGGGATCGGCCTGGGTGAAGCAGGCGGTGGTCTGCGAGGCGGTGCAGGAGGAGAGCTTGGGGTAGCCGTACTCGCTGTTGAAGGTGTTGAGGTCGCTCAGCGCGTTCGGGTCGTGGTAGGCGTCGACGATGGCGATGACCTGTCCGGCGCCCGCCCCGGAGGTGGGGGAGAGGCCGGACAGGTTGTAGACGGACTGGATCGCGGAGGGCGACAGGCCGGTCGGCCCGCTGGAGCTCAGCTGGGGCTTGCCGTCCGGCAGCCGCCCGATGACCTTCACCCGGAACGGGGGCCGGGCGACCGGCGCCGAGCGCTCCGGACGGGTGGTGCGTGCCGGTGACGCCGCCGCAGTGCCGGCGGTGGCGGTGAGCATCCCACTCGCGCCGAGCACGAGCGAGGAGACGACGACCGTTGCCGTCCTTGGCCTTCTCATGTGTGACCCTCCCTCTCCGGACGCGCCGTCCGGATCGGCACACTCTGCCCGCTTCTCGGTAACGGCGCAACGACAAGCTCTGCTGGCCCCGGAAAGGTCGCCTGCGGGGCGAGGCCGAACCGGCTACGGGGCGGTGCGATCGGGACGAAAGCCTCTGTGGCCCCGGGGAGGGAGTCCGTAGCCTCGACGGCGTGGCGAAGGAGGCCGTCCGCGTCGAGCACCTCGCCAAGTCCTACGGCCCGGTGCGCGCCCTCGACGACGTGAGCTTCGCCGTGGGCGAGTCCGAGGTGGTGGGGCTGCTCGGGCCGAACGGCGCCGGCAAGACCACGACGATCGAGATCCTCGAGGGGATGCGTTCCGCCAGCTCGGGCACGGTCCGGGTTCTCGGCCGCGACCCGATGCGCGGGGGCAGGCGGCTACGGAACCGGCTCGGCATCGTCCTCCAGTCCGCCGGCATCGACGCCATGTTGACGGTGGCCGAGGTTGTCCGGCTGTACGCCGGCTTCTACCGGCCGCGGCGGTCCCCGGCGGAGGTACTCGAGGAGGTAGGGCTGGCAGCCAACGCCGCGACGAGGGTGGGTCAGCTCTCGGGCGGCCAGCGCCGCCGCGTGGACCTCGCCCTCGCCCTCGTCGGCGAACCGGCGCTGCTCTTCCTCGACGAGCCCACCACCGGTCTCGATCCGGCTGCCCGGCACAACACCTGGAGCGCGATCGAGCGACTCCGGGAACGGGGCGTCGCGATCGTCATGACCTCCCACTACCTCGACGAGGTGCAGCACCTCGCCGAGCGGGTGATCGTCCTGTCGGGGGGGCGGATCGTCGCCGAGGGTGCACCGGGCTCTCTGTCGGGACCGGCGAGCGCCCTCACGACGATCTCCTTTCGCCACACCGGGTCGAGCGGGCTGCCGGCAGGGCCGTGGGAGAGCACGCGCCGTGCCGGAACCCTCGTCACCCTGGAGACCCGTGAGCCACTCGAGGCGACCCGCATCCTTCTCGACTGGTCGGGCCGCACTGGCGACGCGCTCGAGGAGCTCGAGATCCGACGCCCCTCCCTCGAGGAGGAGTACCTCAAGCTGACGGGCGGACGATGAGCGCCCCGGCACCCGACCGCATCCGCCGAGCGGGCACACCCGAGGAGACCAAGCCACGGCTCGGTCTCGCCGCCGTGGCGCCGCTCACCTGGTACCACCTCTCGCTCCTCGCCCGGAGCCCGATTGGCACCTTCATCAGCCTCGTCATCCCCGTCATGCTGCTCGTGGCGCTCTACCTCGTCACGCCCGAGATGACGCTCCAGTCGCTCGGCGGCGTCAGCATCGGTCAGTTCCTCACCCCCTCGATGGCGAGCTTCGCGGTGCTGAACGTCGCCTTCGTCGACGTGGTGATCGCGGTGACGCTCGCTCGTGACGAGGGGATCCTGCGGAGGCTGCACAGCTCGCCGGCACCGGCGTGGGCCTACTTCGTGTCCCGCCTCCTCACCGCGGCCGCCGTCGCCGCGGTCGCCGTCGCCATCGTCTGCGCAGTCGGCATCCTCTTCCTGCACGTGCACCTGGCGGCGAGCGCCCTTCCCCGGTTGGCGGCGACGGTGGCGGCAGGGCTCGTGACCTTCTTCGCACTCGGCCTCGGGCTGGCCGCCCTCGTGCCGTCGGCCTCCGGCGCCCTTCCCATCGCCTACGGGGTGCTCCTCCCGGTCGCCTTCGTCTCCGAGGTCTTCTTCCCGGCGCCAGCCGAGGCGGCGTGGCTGAGGGAGCTGGCGAACGTCCTCCCCGTACTGCCCTTCGTGAAGGGCGTGCAGGCCGCCTTCGGTGTCTCCTCCGAGCCGCTCGGAGCCCACGGCCTCCTCGTCATGGGATGCTGGACGCTCGGCGCCCTCGTCGTCGCTGTCCTGTTGTTCTCCTTCGAGCCCGGAGCCGGGGCGCGGGCGAGGCTTCTCGCTCGCAGTCGCCGCCGCTGACCTGCGGGTCCTTCGACCCTGTCTCGCGGTCGGGAATGTGGTCACGCTGGCGTCATGAGGCTCGCCCCGAGGCCCGGCGAGGAGCAGTGGATCACCGAGCACGCCCGGCACTGGGTCGACCTCGGCATCATCAGCGGCGAGCAGGCCGAGGAGATCCTCCGCCGAGAGCATGCGCCCGCGATCGACGCGGGAGCCACCACGGAGCCCGAGGGCAGGCGTGGACTGCCGCTTCTCGCCGAGGCCCTCAGCTACCTCGGCATCCTGCTCGTCACCTCGAGCGGCGCCTTCGTCGTCGTCCACTTCTGGCACCGGCTCGGGACGGCGGGACGCATCGGTGTCGGTCTCGTCGTCACCGCCGTCGGCTTCGGCGCGGCAGCCATCGTCAACCGGAACGCCGATGCCGGATCGGTCCGCGTGGCGGCGTTTCTCAGGCTGTGCGCCACCGGTGGGGTGGCCATCGTCGCCGGAGTGACGGCGGATGCGCTCGGGAGCAAGGACGCCGCGACGACGGCGCTCGTGGTCGGGTTGGCAGCCTTCGCCGCCAACCTCCTGCTCTGGCGCAACCGCGACCGGCCGCTTGCCTTCCTCGGCGCCCTGGCCGGGCTCGTCGTGTCGGCGGTGGCCCTCGTCGCCGTGGTGGGCGTCGAACCCACCCCGAGCGAGTCCGGCGCGGGCGTCATGGTGGCCTCTCTCGCCCTCGCAGCATGCGGGTTCTTCGGGGTCATCCACCCCTCCCGCCTCGCCGCCGTCCTCGGCGAGGCAGGAGCCCTCACCGGAGCCCTCGTCATCGCCGGCGATCATCCGGGAGCGGGTGCGCCGATCGGGCTCCTGCTCGCCATCGGCGGTCTCGTCCTCGGCTTGGTGACGGCGCAACGAGCGGTGGTCGGCGTCGCACTCGTCGGCTTCCTCGTCTTTCTGTTCGAGGCGCTCTCGCTCTTCGTGCACGGCGCCGCCAGCGCGTTCGCGGTCCTCGTCGTCGGCATCGTGCTCGTGGTCGTGGCGATACAGACCTCCTCGCGGGGCCGGCGGCCCCCCCGGGACCGGACGGGGAAGCCTGGCGGGGCGGCGAGCCAGCGCTGAGGTGACCGAGCTGGCGATCCCTCCGGCAGGCGGGACGAAGGGTCTGCTCGATCGGCGCGACCGATTCGTCGACCTGCTGCGCGCCGGCAGCATCGTGCTGGTCGTCCTCGGCCACCTCACGATCGCGGCCGTCGTGCGCAGCCACGGTGCACTCGCCGGGGCGAACGCGCTCGCGTCGTCGCGCTGGCTGCAAGCCGCCACCTGGGTGTTCCAGGTGATGCCGCTGTTCTTCCTGGTCGGCGGGTTCGCCAATGCGACGGTTCTCGGTCGCCCGACACCGCTTGGCCGCTACCTCGCCCGGCGACTCGACCGCTTGCTCCGGCCGACGGTGCTCTTCACGGCGTGCTGGCTCGTCGCAGCCTGGTCCCTCGACGCCAGCGGGGCCGCCCCGGCGACCCTCGACCAGGCGACGCGAGTGGCGGCGCAGCCCCTGTGGTTTCTCAGCGTCTACCTCGTGACGGTCGCGCTTGCTCCGCTCCAGCTCGCGCTGCACCGCCGCGCTCGCTGGCTCCTCGTCCTCGCCCTCCCGCTCATGGCCCTTCTCGGCGACGCGCTGCGCCTCGGCCACCTGGCGGCGGGTGCGGCGGTGGTCAACTACGGGGTCGTGTTCCTCTTCGCCCAGGAGCTTGGCTTCCACTATCGCGACGGCACCCTCCTTCTCATCCGGCCACGTGGCGCGCTCACGGGCGCGGCTCTGGCGACGGGGGCCCTCGCCCTTCTCACCACCCTCGGGCCCTATCCATTCAGCATGGTCGGCGTCCCAGGAGAGGCGCTCTCGAACATGAGCCCTCCGACCTTCTGCATCGTGTTGCTGACGCTGGCCCAGACCGGGCTGGTCCTCGCCCTGCGACCCGTGCTCGTCCGGCTTCTCGCCCGTCCGGTGCCCTGGCGGATCACCATCGGTCTGAACACGGTCGTGCTCACCCTGTTCCTCTGGCATCTCACCGCCTTCATCGTCGCCGGAACGGCGCTCGTGGCAGCCGGACTCCCGCTGTTCGTCCCCGGGACCCTCAGGTGGTGGTCGACCAAACCCATCTGGATTGCCAGCACCGCTGTGGTCCTGGCGCTCCTCGTTGCGGTGACCTCCGGTGCCGAGCGTCCGCCGCGGAGGCCGACCCCTTCTCGTCGGCACGCACTGGGGACGGCCAACCCCGCCCTCCTCGTGTCAGCCCTCGCACTTGCCGCCTTCGGGCTGGCCGCGCTGGCGGAGGGTGGCTTCGCCGAACCGTTCTCTCCGGTCGGGGGCCTCTTTGGAGTGGCCCTGCCGCCGATCGTGAGCTTCGCCATGGTGCTCACCGGCTGGCTCGTCGGTCGCGCCGTGAACGGGCCGGAAAGGCGCTCCGACCCGGCACCGGGCGGGCTCGGCTCCTGATCCCCTCGGTGGAGCGCTCACGGAAGCGGATCGGGACCTTGGCCTCTATTGAGCACCCGCCCGGCCAGGGACCCTGGGTGGCGTCGCATCGTCGACGGACGCAAAGAGGAGATGGAGATGAAACTTCGAGACTTCATGCAGTCCCCTGTCTACGCCTGCTCACCGGGCACCACCCTGTCGACGGCGGCGCGGGAGATGGAGACCCACAACGTCGGCAGCCTCGTGGTCACCGACGACGCAGAGAGGATCGTCGGCATCGTGACCGACCGTGATGTCGCGCTCGCCGTCGGCCACGGGCACCTTCCGGACACGACCGTCGAGCAGGTCATGAGCGCGCAGGTCGTGACGATCCCCGACGACGCTACCCTCGACGACGCGAGCGCCGAGATGGACAGCCACGCGGTGCGCCGCCTCCCGGTCGTCGACGGCGACGGGAAGGCGATCGGGATCGTGTCGCTCGACGACCTGTACAGCTACCTCACCCAGGAGACCATCACCCTTGCCGGTGCGGTCCGGGCGCAGGGCTCGGCTCACGACTGAACCGAGGAGGCGTCCCGCCGCCTTGGGACTTTCGGCCCTATCGGCACTCATGCACCGGCGCGTCAATGGAACCAGGTCTGCGAGATGGAAGAGGGAGCCGAGAGGCTGAGAGGCTGAGCCAGAACTCAGCGACCCCGAGTACCTGATCCGGGCAATGCCGGCGAAGGGAGACCGTCTCGTGGACCGCTCTGCAAGCGGCCCGTCGCACGACCGAGGCACGGCGGGGCAAGCACATGCTCCGGTGGTCGACGTCGGGGCCCCAGCCTCCCCGGGGCCATCGAGAAGGCCTCTTGCGCCACGTGCCCTCCACGGAATCTCCAGGCATCCCGGACGCCGGGGTCCCGTGGAGGGGACGTTCGGCCCTAGGCGCTCGACCCCGTCACTCTCAGAGTGGAGACGGAAGCGTCGACCGCGAGGTGTGCCATGTCGGCAGGGCGCCCGACCGACGGCGCGGTTCGGAGACCCGAGCCGTGACCCGCTCGAACGACGAGGTGGCGGCGCGCCTCTCGGAGATGGCGGAGCTGCTCTCGATCGGCGGTGGGGACCCCTATCGGGTGCGGGCCTACGAGAAGGCCGCCCGGGCGGTCGAGTCGTATCCCCTCGAAGTGGACGAGCTGGACGCCCGGGCCCTCGACGAGATCCCCGCCGTCGGCTCCCACATCGCCGCCAAGATCCTCCAACTCGCCTCGACCGGCCATCTCGACGAGCTCGACGAGCTCCGCGCCCAGGTTCCTGCCGGCCTCCGCTCGCTGCTCGGCGTCCCCGGCCTCGGTCCGAAGCGGGCACGCCAGATCTACGACGAGCTGCACGTCACGTCGCTTCCCGAGCTGGCGGAGGCGGTGCGTGCCGAGCAGCTCCGCCACCTGAAGGGCTGGGGGGACAAGAGCGAGGCGCACCTCGGCGAGGTCCTCCGCCAGTACCGGGAGGCGGCAGGGCGGATGCAGCTCGCCACGGCACTCGCCCTCGCCGAGGAGCTCCTCGGCGAGCTCGCCAGCGTGCCGGGAGTCGAGCGGGCGACCTATGCCGGCTCGCTGCGGCGGCGGTGCGAGACGATCGGCGACATCGACCTCCTCGTGGCAGCGGTCGACCCGGTGCCGGTGATGGACGCCTTCGCCGCCTGCCGGCTCGTCGCCGAGGTCGGCGCCAGGGGAAGCACGAAGTCGGTGGCCACCACCACGACGGGGGTGCAGGTGGACCTACGGGTCATCCCTCCGGAGGTCTTCGGAGCGGCCCTCGTCTACTTCACCGGCTCGAAGGCGCACGGGATCCACCTCCGGCGCATCGCCCAGCGACGGGGCTTCAAGCTGTCCGAGTACGGCCTCGAGCGGGTCGCCGACGGCAGCGTCCTCGCCTCGGCCACCGAGGAGCAGATCTACGCCGCCCTCGGGCTGTCCTATGTCCCCCCGCCGTTGCGGGAGGACACCGGTGAGATCGAGGCGGCGGCGAACGGGGAGCTGCCGGAGCTCGTGGAGGTGGTCGACCTGCGCGGGGACCTGCACACCCACACCACCCTCTCCGACGGCTTGGCGACCCTCGAGGAGATGGTGGCCGCCGCCCGCAGTCGCAGGTACCGGTACCTCGGCATCACCGACCACGCACCTCTCCTCGCCATGCAGCGGGTGACCGCCGAGAAGGTGCTCGACCAGCGCCGGGCGGTGGAGGCGCTCCGCCGTCCCGATCTCGAGCTGCTGCACGGCTCGGAGCTCAACATACAGCCGGACGGCTCGCTCGACTGGGACGACGACTTCCTGTCCGGGTTCGACGTCCTCGTCGCCTCGGTGCACTCCGCCTTCCAGATGAGCCGTGACGACATGACTAAGCGGCTCATCCGTGCCGTCGAGCACCCGTCGGTGAACATCCTCGGGCACCCGACGGGTCGCAGCCTCGGCCACCGGCCGGCCATCGAGTGCGACTGGGAGGCGGTGTTCGACGCGGCGGCACGCTCGGGCACCGCGCTCGAGGTCAACTCCTTCCCGGACCGTCTGGATCTCCCGGGCGAGCTGGCCCGGCTGGCCCAGCAGCACGGCGCTGTGCTGGCGATCTCGAGCGACGCCCACGCCACCCGACACCTGGACCACGTCGCCCTCGGGGCGGCGACGGCCCAGCGCGGCTGGGTGCGGCCCGACAGCGTGATCAACACCTGGCCGATCGGGCGCCTCAGGCGGTTCCTCCGAAAGGAATGGCACCCGTGAGCGCGGCGGGCCACCGGCTGCTGCCGCACACCTCCGACTGCATCATCGAGGCCTGGGGCCCGGATCGGATCGCCTGTCTCACCGAGGTGATCTACGGCCTGCTCGACGAGTTCTCCGAGCGGAGCGACCGTCCCTCGTCGAGGACACTTCCGCTCGCGGTCGGCCCAGGCAGCGACGAGGACGTGCTCGTCTCGCTGCTGGAGGAGGTCATCTACGTCCTCGACGTCTTCTCGGTCCTCCCGGTGCGGGTCCATCTGGGCGAGACCGAGGACGGCGGGCTCCGGGGCGACATGGACGTCGTCCCGCTCGAGGAGGCCCGCATCACGGGACCGGTCCCGAAGGCGGTGTCCTACAACGGTCTTTCGATCGCCCAGCTCGACGGGTCGTGGCGATGCCAGGTGCTGGTCGACCTGTGAGCACGCGGACGGCGAGGCGTCCCCCGGTGCTCGCTCCGGTCCCCGGCGAGCCGGAGCGATGGGTGATCGAGGCCACCGGTGCGATGCGGGTCCCAGGGGTCGTCTTCGCATCGGGGGCGCTGCTCGAGACCGGTGGCTTCGACGAGGCGCTCGTCCAGGTCGAGAACGTGGCCACCCTGCCCGGGATCGTCGAGGCGTCCTATGCGATGCCCGACGTCCACTGGGGCTACGGGTTCCCCATCGGCGGCGTGGCGGCAACCGACGTGGAAGCGGGCGGGGTGGTCTCTCCGGGCGGCGTGGGCTTCGACATCTCCTGCGGCGTCCGCCTGCTCGCCTCGCCCCTCTCGAGCAGCGAGCTCAGCGGCTCCCTCGAGGACCTCATGGACGCCCTCGCCCGCCTCATCCCCCGCGGCCTCGGGCGCGGCGGCGTCTGGAGGCTCGAGGACGAGGACGAGCTCGAGCAGGTGCTCCGCCTCGGGGCACAGGCCGCGCTGCAGGCCGGTCTCGGGGAGGACGGGGACCTCGAGTACTGCGAGGACGGCGGCGTGCTCGCCGGGGCAGAGCCACGCGAGGTGAGCGAACGGGCGAGGGCGCGGGGAATGGGGCAGCTCGGAAGCATCGGCGCCGGCAACCACTTCCTCGAGGTCCAGCAGGTCGACGAGATCTACGACGACGCGGCCGCCGGGGCCTTCGGCCTTCATGGTTCCCAGGTCTGCGTGATGATCCACTGTGGTTCGCGCGGCCTCGGCCACCAGGTCTGCTCCGACTTCGTCCGCCTGATGCGGGGTGCGATGGCCGGCCGGCAGATCTCGGTCCCCGATCCCCAGCTCGCCTGCGTTCCCGTGCGCTCTCCCGAGGGCGAGGCCTATCTCGGAGCGATGGCTGCTGCCGCCAACTACGGGCGTGCGAACCGCCAGGCACTGTCGGCGGCAGCCCGGCGCGCCTTCTCCGAGGCCGTCGGAACGGGCTCGCTCCGGCTCGTCTACGACGTCTCGCACAACCTTGCCAAGCTCGAGCGCCACCTGGTCGGCGGTGAGGCGCGGCTGCTCTGCGTCCACCGCAAGGGCGCGACGCTCGCTCTCGCGCCGGGGAGCGCGGCACTTCCCTCGGACCTGAGGCCGGTCGGCCAGCCGGTCCTCGTGCCCGGCTCGATGGGTACCGCCTCCTACGTCATGGCGGGTGTGGACCCGGGCCGAGCCTTCTCCTCCACCTGCCACGGCGCGGGCCGCACGATGAGCCGTCATGCAGCGCTCCGACTGGTGCGCGGCGAGCGGCTGGCGCGTGAGCTCAACGCGGCCGGCATCGCAGTCCGGGCCTCGTCGTGGCGAGGACTGGCGGAGGAGGCGCCCGTGGCCTACAAGGACGTCGACGAGGTGGTGGCCGTCTGCGAGCGTGCGGGCCTCGCCCGCAGGGTGGCGCGCCTCACGCCGATCGGCGTGGTGAAGGGCTGACCCGTGACGACGGTTCGTGACCGCGCCGGCCCGCCCCGGTCCGAGCACGTGCCCGTCTCGGTCCGCCGCCGGGGCGGGGCGATCGTCGGCTTCGACCCCGAGCGGATCGCCTCGGCGGTGGCAAGGGCGATGGCCGAGGTCGGGAGGGCTCCCGGTGGCCTGCCGGCTCGTGTCGCCCGGGAGGTCTCCGAGGAGATGGGAGCGGCCTCGACCCGGCCGGTGTCGGTGGAGGAGCTGCAGGACGCGGTGGAACGCCGCCTCATGGCAGCCGGCCTCGACGACGTGGTACGGGCCTACGTCCTCTACCGCCGGCGACGGGCCGAGCTGCGCGAGCAGAAGGAGCTGCTCCAGGTCACCGACGAGCTGAAGCTGCCCCTTGCCGCCGTGGTCGTCTTGAAGGAGCGCTACCTGCGACGAGAGCCCGACGGCAGGGCCAGCGAGTCGACCGGCGAGATGATCGAGCGGGTCGCCCACCACGTGGCGGCGGGCGAGGAGGTCCACCGCCCGGGTTCCTCGGCGCACTGGGCCGAGGAGTTCGCCGGAGCGATGCGCCGGGCCGACTTCCTGCCGAACTCTCCCACCCTCATGAACGCCGGCAGCCGGATCGGCCTGCTCTCGGGTTGCGTCGTCCTGCCGGTGGAGGACTCCCTCCGGTCGATCTTCGCGGCCGTGTCGGCGGCGGCCGTCGTCCACCAGGCCGGCGCGGGCACCGGCTTCTCCTTCTCTCATGTCCGCGCCTCCGGCGAGATGGTCGAGAGCACCGGCGGGAGGGCGAGCGGCCCCGTCTCGTTCCTCTCCCTGTTCGAGCAGGCGGCGGAGGTCGTGAGCCAGGGGGGAAGGCGGCGTGCCGCCAGCATGGCCGTGCTCGACGCCTCTCATCCCGACATCGAGGAGTTCCTCGCCGCCAAGTCCACGCCTGGCACCCTGTCGCACTTCAACCTCTCGGTCGCGGTGCGAGACGGCTTCCTCAGGTCTGTCGCACGCAGAGGCCGACAGCGGCTCGTCGAGCCGCGGACCGGCAGGACGGTGAAGGAGGTCGACGCCGAGAGCCTGTTCGCACGGATCTGCGAAGCGGCCCACCGGAGTGGGGATCCCGGCCTCGTCTTCCTCGACGCCATCGACCGCGGGAACGTGCTCTCCGAGCTCGGACCGATCGAGGCGACCAACCCCTGCGGCGAGGTCCCGCTCAGGCCGTACGAGTCCTGCAACCTCGGGTCGGTCAACCTCGCCAACTTCGTGTCGGGAGGCCGGGTGGACTTCGCTCGCCTCGAGGGGACGGTCGCCCTCGCCGTCCGCTTCCTCGACGACGTGATCGAGGTGAGCCGCTATCCCCTGCCCGAGCTCGAGAGCGCCGCGCTCGCCACCCGCAAGATCGGCCTCGGCGTGATGGGACTCGCCGAGCTGCTCGCGAGCCTCGGACTCCCCTACGACAGCCATGCAGCCGTGCGGGCCGTCGGCAGGATCCTGGAGCGCATCCGGGCGGCGGCGGAAGCGGCATCGGCGGAGCTCGCCGAGGAGCGGGGGCCCTTCCCGGCCTTCGCCCGCAGCTCGCTCGCCGGCGCCGGCGCGGCTGCGAGGCGGAACGGGCAGCTGATGTCGATCGCTCCGACGGGGACCATCTCGCTCCTCGCCAACACCCCCTC
>JAKACF010000054.1 GCA_021821585.1 Actinomycetes bacterium | reverse complement strand
TGGCGGGTCGGGGATCGCCCTGGGCGGGCTTGGCGGCCGCCTCCCTCCTCGTGTGGGCGGCCTACTTCTACCGGCTCATCGGCCTCTGCGTCGTTGCAGGCGACGGGGTGCTCGAGGTGAGGAACCTCTACCGCACGAGGAGGGTCGCCCGATCGGCGATCCGGTCGGTCCATCTCGGCGAGAGCAGCGTGGCCAAGGCACCGAGCCGGACGGTGGTGCTCGAGCTGAAGAGCGGCGGGTCGCTCCCGCTCGATGCCTGCGCCCGCACGGTGCAGTCCCGGCGGGGCGCCCGGCGGGTCGAGGACTTCCGGCGCCGCCTCGCCGGCTGGTGCGACGAGGCCGCGTAGCACCCGAGGCCCTGCCCGTCGTTTCGCCGTCATGTGCCCGCGGGTACCCCGTGTGGGTGACGACGACCTCGGGGCCTCGCCAGGCCGTCCATGGCTTCGGTCCGGCCCCCCTCCCCCCGGCGAGGGGTCCGCTCACCGAGGCGCTCCTCCTCGCCCTCGTCTCGGCACCGGGGACTCTCCGCCTGCCGGCGCCGCCCGCGGCCGACCCGCTCGCCGACGACGACGAGGCGCTCACCCTCTACCTCTGTTACGAACTGTCCTACAAGGGGCTCGAGGGCGTCGACGACCGCTGGGAGTGGGAGCCCTCGCTCCTCGCGGCCCGCCGCGAGCTCGAGCGCCGCTTCGTCCGGCGACTGCGTGCCGAGCTGGCTCCGGTCCCGGTCGACCCGCGAGCCGTCGGCGAGGCGATCGCCTCGGTGCTGGCGGCCGACCGCGCCCCGTCGGTCTCCCGGTACCTCCTCGAGCACGGTGGACCGGCCGACTTCCGGGAGTTCGCCATCCACCGGTCGGCCTACCAGCTGAAGGAGGCCGATCCGCACACCTTCGCCATCCCCCGGCTCTCGGGCGTGCCGAAGGCGGCGATGGTGAAGATCCAGTACGAGGAGTACGGCGACGGTCGGGCCGGAGAGATGCACGCCAACCTGTTCGCCGACACCCTGAGCGAGCTCGGGCTCACACCCACCTACGGCTGGTACCTCGATCGCATCCCGGGCGTCACCTTGAGCGGCGTGAACCTGATCTCCCTGTTCGGCCTGCACCGGCGCTGGCGGGGTGCCCTCGTCGGCCATCTGGCCGCCTTCGAGATGACCTCGGTCGGCCCGAACGCGAGGTACGCGGCGGCCGCCCGGCGTCTCGGCTTCCCCGAGGCTGCCTCCCGCTTCTTCGACGTCCACGTCGACGCCGACGAGGAGCACCAGGGGCTCGCCGCCGGTCCGCTCGCCGCAGGCCTCACGGAGCTCGAGCCCGGACTCGCCGACGACGTCGTGTTCGGCGCGAGGGCGCTCTGCCTCGTGGAGGGGCTCTGGTCGCACCATGCCACCGGCGCCTGGTCACGGGGCCTGAGCTCGCTCCGCCCGAGCGCGTCCTGAGCCGGCCGGGCGGCTACCAGGCGCCCCGGTGGACGAGCTCGCCCGCCGGCCGCCGCCGGGCCCGGAGGTCGCGGGTCGGAGCGGAGGGGTCCTCGTGGCCCACCGCCACACAGCCGACGACGTCGTGGGTGTCGGGCACGGAGAAGGCGGCCTTCACCCGCCCGACGTCGCCCGGGACGACCCCGAACAGCAGCGCACCGAGCCCCTCGTCGACCGCCGCCAGCAGCAGCAGCATCGCCACGCAGCCGGCGTCCACGTACCAGTAGGGGACCGGCCAGCGTGCCTCGTCGCGGTCGGCCCAGCCCTTGTCCGCCTCGGCGTAGCGATCGAGGTAGACCTCCTTCGAAGCCAGCACCATCACGAGCAGCGGCGCCCGCATGACGCCCTGGCGGACATCGGGCGCCCAGCCTCCCGTGCCCGGCGTGTGCGTCGCCCACAGTCGCTCCCGCTCCTCGGGCGACTCGAGGACGACCAGGGCGTATCCCTGGGAGTAGCCGGCCGAGGGAGCTCTCAGCCCGGCGGCGATGATGCGGTCGACGACTGCGGGGTCGAGCGGCTCGTCGGTGAAGCGCCGCACCATGTGCCGGCGGCGGAGGACCTCTCGAAACTCCATCGCCACTGGATACCACGGCACTCAGCGGTGCCCGGGAGGCTGCTCGGCCGAGCGGGCGGCCGGGCCGCCGACCGCCGCCACCGCCTCCACCTCGAGGCGCTGTCCGGGATAGCCGAGCAGGGTGACGCCGACGAGCGTGCTCGGCGGGTCGGACCCGTGGAACTCCGCTCGGACGGCCTCGTAGGCGTCGACGAGCTCGGCGCGGTCGGCCGTCGCCACGTAGACGGTCGTCCGGAGGACGTCGTCGAGCCCCGCCCCCGCCTCGTGGAGGACCGCCGCCAGGTTCGCGACCGCGCGGCGCGCCTGGGCGGCGAGGTCGTCGGGCTCGGGGACCCGGCCCTCCTCGTCGATCGGGCAGGCGCCGGCCGCCACGAGGAGGGCTTCGCCGGCCCGAAGCAGGCTCGCATAGCCGTACGGCACCGAGGGGTCGAGCCCGGCAGGCACGCCGAGTCTGGAGGCGGTCATGGCGCCATTTGAGCACCCGGCGGCCGGCCGCTCGGAGGCCGGGAGGCGATCAGCTCTCCCCGACCGGGCGGAGGGCCGGCCGCTGCGCGATCCTCTCGCGATGCGCGCTCGGGTCTCCCTCGCCTCAGACGGCCGGTCGAGCGGCTTCGCCCAGCGTCTGTTCACCCCGCTGCCGGAGCGCTACGACCGGCTGGCCGAGTGGCTCTCGTTCGGGCAGAACGGCCGTTGGCGCAGCGAGATGGTGGGCCACGCCCTCGCCGGGGCGCCCGAGCTCGTCCTCGACGTGGCGACCGGCCCGGCCGGCGTCGCCCGGCAGCTGGCACGGCGCGGGCAGGGCCGCGTCGTCGGGCTGGACGTCACCTCGTCCATGCTCGAGGCGGCGTCCCGGCTCGTCGCGGCAGACGGGCTCGAGGAGCGCATCACGCTCGTGCGGGCGAGCGGCGAGGCCCTGCCGTTCAAGGACGACAGCTTCGACGCCCTCACCTTCACCTACCTGCTGCGCTACGTGCCCGATCCCGAGGCGGTCCTCGGCGAGCTCGTCCGGGTCGTCCGCCCCGGCGGGGTGATGGCGAGCCTCGAGTTCGCCGTCCCCGAGGCGGCGCACTGGCGGGCCGCCTGGTGGTGCTACACGCGCCTCGTGCTCCCGGTCGCCGGCGCCGCCACGGGCGGACGGCAGTGGTACGACGTCGGGCGCTTCCTCGGGCCTAGCATCTCGGGGCACTACCGGCGCTTCCCCGTCTCCTGGACCAAGGCCGCCTGGGAGCGGGCCGGCATGGACTCGGTCGAGGCGAGGACGATGAGCCTCGGCGGCGGCCTCGTCATGTGGGGGCGCAAGGCGGGTGGCTGAGCGCCGGGCCTCCGAGGAGTCGGCGGCGGAGCGGCTCCGGCGGCCGGCCTTCTACGCCGCCGGTCCGGGCAGGGCATGGCGGGAGTGGTGGACGGTGCTCCATCCCCCCTACACCGCCTGGCATCTCGGCTACGTGGTCATCGGCGCCTCGCTGGCGCCGGAGGGAGACCTCGTCCCGCTCGCCGGCAGCCTGCTCGCCTTCTTCCTCGCCGTCGGGGTGGCAGCGCACTGCCTCGACGAGCTGCACGGGCGGCCGCTCTCGACCTCGATCTCCTCGGCGGCGCTCGGCGTCGCCTCGGTCGCCGGCCTCGGCGGTGCCGTCGCCCTCGGCGTGTTCGGCGTCCTGAGAGTCGGGCTCGTGCTCCTTCCCTTCATCGTGGTCGGCGTCGTCCTCGTCGTCGCCTACGACATGGAGCTGTTCCACGGCGCCGTCCACCGCGACGCCGTGTTCGCCCTCTCGTGGGGCTCCTTCCCCGTCCTCGTCGGCTACGTGGCCGAGGCGCGCACCCTCGCCCCGGCGGCCGTCCTGGCTGCGGCGGCGGCCTACGCCCTCTCGCGCGCCCAGCGCTCCCTCAGCGCCCGCGCCCGGCTGGTGCGGCGCTCCGCCGACCACGTCGAGGGGGTGATGGTGACGAGGAGGGCCGGCATCCGCCGGATCGACGAGGCGTTCTTGATCGAACCGCTCGAGCAGGCGCTGCACGCGCTGTCGTGGGGGGTGGTGGCCCTCGCGGCCTCCCTGGCGCTCGTGCGCTTCGCGTGACTCAGTAGCCGGCGGCGGGGTCGACGATGCCCTTGAGCGGCTCGCCGGCCCGGAACCGGCGGCAGTTCTCCCCGACGAGCGCCGCCAGGTCGGCCGTGCCGAGCCCGTCGGTGTTGGCCACGTGCGGCGTGATGATGACGTTGTCGAGCTGCCAGAGCCGGTGCCCGTCGGGCAGTGGCTCCGGGTCGGTGACATCCAGCCCGGCGCCGGCGATCGTGTGCTCCTCGAGCGCTTGGACGAGGTCGTCGGTCACGACGACGCCGCCCCGGGCGACGTTCACGAGCCAGGCGGTCGACTTCATCTCGGCGAGGAAGTCGCGGTCGACGAGGCCCTTCGTCTCGTCGGTGAGGGGCACCGCGAGCACGACGGCGTCGGCCGTCGCCACCGCCGTGCGGCCCTCGGCGGCGGTGAGGGCCTCGGCGCCGGCGACGGGAGTGCCCGAGCGGGAGACGACGAGGACACGCGCCCCGAGCGGCAGCAGCATCTCGGTGAGGCGGCGACCGATCCCGCCGGCGCCGAAGACGAGGACGGTCGCGTCCCGGAGCGTCCCCTGCTCGAGGGGCTGCCATGAGGAGGCCCTCGCATACCGGTCGATGCGCCGCACGCCGGCGAGGAGGAGGCCGAGGGCGAGCTCGGCCACGCTCAGGCCGTAGACGTCCTTGGCGCACGTCCAGGTCCGCGAGTCGTCGACGAGACCGAGGAAGTTCTCGATCCCGGCATAGGGAAGCTGCACCCAGGTGGCATGCGGAGCCCGCTCGAGCACCTGCGCCAGGCCGGCCGGCCGCCACGAGCACCACACGAGGGCATCGGCGGCGGCCGGGTCGGCGGTCGTCTCGAGCCCGGCCGACCTCACGGCCGGCTCGAGCTCGCGCGCGAGCTCCCCGGCCGGCAGCAGCGCCACGACCGGGGCCCGGCCGCCCGGGGTCACTTCCACCGGAAGTGGACGAAGAGCCGTCCCCAGTTCTTCGAGTCCTTCTCGATCCGCTGGTAGCGCGCCTTCACGTCCTTTCGCTCGAGGAAGCGCAGGACGTGCTTCTTGAGGGCGCCCGACCCCTTGCCCGGGATGATCTCGACGACCGAGGCCTTCTTCTGCTCGGCCTCGTCGATGATCCCGGCGAGGGCGGCGTCGATGTCGCGCCCCTTGTTGTAGATGTCGTGCAGGTCGAGCTTGAGCTTCATCGGCCTGCGGTCGGGTCGGGAGGGCTGTCGGAGCGAGCCACGTCGGGGAGGCGGGATTCGAACCCGCGGCCTCCTGCTCCCAAAGCAGGCGCGCTAACCAAGCTGCGCCACTCCCCGTGCACCGCGGTGGGCAAGGGGCAAAGCGTACCCGGGGGGCGGGCTCATCCGAGGACGAGCCAGACGACGAAGCCGACGTAGGCGGCGACGACGAGGGCACCGCTCGCCCGGGAGAGCCCGGCGGCACCGTAGGCGAGGGCGAGCACCGCCGTGCCGAGGAGCCCGTACCAGACGGCGAGGCCGACTGCGCCCGAGCCGCCCGCCCCGGTGCCGACGGCGATCGCCGGGAGGAGCAGCCCGACGACGACGTTGAGGGCGTTCGAGTTCATGGCCTCGCTCAGCACGGCGGCGCCCCGCCCGCGGCGGGCGAGGTAGACGGCGCCGACGGCGTTCGGCAGGCTCGTCACGGCCGCCAGCAGCACCCCGCCGACGACGATCTCGGGCCAGCCGAAGCGCGCGCCGAGCGCCACGCCGGCGTGCTCCATCGCCACGCTCGAGACGACGACGACGAGCAGGGCTCCACACAAAAGGGCGATGTCGAAGGCCTCGGGGCGCGAGCGCGCGAGCGGGTGCGGGCCCACCTCGACGTCCTCCTCGTAGACGGCCCTCATGACGAAGCCCCGCAGCGCAGGCGGAAGCGGCAGGCGCCCGATGGTGCGCGGGGCGAGCCCGATCACGACGCAGTAGGGGAGGAAGCCGACGAGTGCCACGCCGAGGGCGGGCGCCGGGCCGGCGGCTCCCGTCACGAGGACGAGCGCCGACGTCACGACGAAGAGCGAGACGACGCCCTCGAAGAGGATGACGCGGCGGTGGAGCTCGATCCGCCCGGCCACGATCGCCCCGACGCCGAGCAGGGCTGCGAGGTTGAACAGGTTCGACCCGAGGACGACCCCGATGCCGACGGCGTGGCGGCCCGAGTGCATCGCCGTCACCGCCGAGGTGATCTCCGGGCTGTCGGCGGCGAGCGCCGTGGCGAGCCCGAGTAGCGCCTCGGACAGGCCGAGGCTGCCCCCGACGCGCTCGAGCCGTCGCACGAGGAGGGAGCTCGCCGCGATGGCGGCCGCAGCGCCGACCACGAAGGTGACGACCGCGGTGGCGAGGGAGGCTTCCGGCACGTTCTCTTCTCCGGGGTCGGTGAGGGCGTGCCGACCAGGCTTCCCGGCGCTCCTTCGGGGAGCCTACCGTCGGGTGCGAGGCCGCCGCCTGGAGGGCGCCCGGCCGGGGCGGAGTTCGCGAGTGGGGGGTCGGTCGACCGGTAGGATCTGCAAGCCATATGCGCTCATCGTCCGAGGTTCTCGAAGGCAACAAGGTCAAGCTCTCCGTCGAGGTCGACGAGGAGGAGCTCGAGGACGCCCTCACCGAGACGGTGAAGCGCCTCCAGCGGGAGGTCCGGGTCCCGGGCTTCCGGCCCGGCAAGGTGCCGCGCCGCCTGCTCGAGGTCCGCCTCGGGCCGAAGGTGATCCGGGAGGAGGTCATCCGCCACTCGCTGCCCGAGTACTACGCCCAGGCGGTCGAGGACGCCGCCCTGGACACGATCGCCGCCCCGGAGATCGACATCACCTCGGGCGAGGAGGACGGCCCGCTCGCCTTCAGCGCGGTGGTCGAGGTGCGCCCGAAGGTGTCGGTGGCCGGCTACGAGGGCCTGCAGGTCACCGTCCCGTCTCCCGTGGCGAGCGAGGAGGAGGTCGACCGGCGCATCGACCGCCTGAGGGACCAGTTCGCCCAGCTCAACGACGTCGACCGGGAGGCCAGGGAGGGTGACGTCGTCACCATCGACGTGAGCGCCACCCGCGATGGCGAACCGGTCGAGGACCTCTCGACGACCGACTTCGTCTACGAGCTCGGCTCGGCCATGGTGGCCCCGGGTGTCGACGAGAAGCTCGCCGGCGCCAAGGCCGGCGACATCGTCGAGGTGGAGGCACCCGACGCCCCGGGCGGTCCGGCCATGTTGAAGGTGCTGGTGAAGGGCGTGCGCGAGAAGGTGCTGCCCGAGGCCGACGACGACTGGGCCTCGGAGGCCTCCGAGTTCGACACCCTCGAGGAGCTGCGGGCCGACGTCCGCCAGCAGCTCGGCACCGTCCACCGTCTGCAGGCGACCTACGCCCTTCGCGAGGGCGTCGTGGCCGAGCTGTCCAAGCTCGTCGACGAGGAGATACCCGAGACCCTCGTCGCCGAGGAGCTCGAGCGGCTGCAGAGCAACTTCGTCTCCCGCCTGTCCGAGCGCAAGATCACCCTCGAGCAGTACCTCGAGGCGACCGGCCAGGAGGTCGACGGCCTCGTGGCCGAGCTGCGGGGGCAGGCGGTCGAGCAGGTGCGGGCCGACCTCGCCCTCCGGGCCCTCGCCGAGGCGGAGGGCATCGAGGTCTCCGACGAGGAGGTGGCGGCCGAGATCACGGCCTACGCCGAGTCGATCGGCCGCCCCGTCGCCACGGTCGCCCGCCAGTTCGCCGAGACCGCCGGCCTCGAGCGGCTACGCTCGGAGATCAGGAACTCGAAGGCAGTGACGTGGCTCGTGGAGCACGTCGAAGTCCTCGATGAGCAGGGGAACCCGATGGACCGAGCGCTGCTGTTGGAGCAAGAGGGGGCCCCGGCCGAGGCCGGCGCCGCCGAGCCCACAGACGAGGCGGGCCCCGCACAGGAGGCCATCGCCGGCGCTACCGTCGAGAGGGGCGAGCCCGACGAGACCGAGGAGGAACAGGCTTGAGGGCGTCGAACTATCTCGTTCCGACTGTCGTCGAACAGTCGAGCCGCGGGGAGCGGGCCTACGACCTGTACTCCCGGCTTCTGCGTGAGCGCATCATCTTCATCGGCACACCGATCGACGACACCATCGCCAACCTCGTCTGTGCCCAGATGCTCTTCCTCGAGTCCGAGGACCCCGAGAAGGACATCAACGTCTACATCAACTCGCCCGGCGGCGACATCACGGCGCTGTTCGCCATCTACGACACGATGAAGTTCGTCCGGCCGGACAAGTCGACCTTCTGCTTCGGGCAGGCGGCCTCGGCGGCCGCCGTGCTCCTGGCGGCGGGGACGAAGGGCAAGCGCTTCGCCCTGCCGCACGCGAGGATCCTCCTCCACCAGCCCTACGGCGGTGCGGCCGGCCAGGCCACCGACATCGAGCTGCAGGCGAAGGAGATCCTGCGCATGCGTGACCTTCTCAACAAGATCCTGGCCGAGGACACCGGCCAGGCGATCGAGAAGATCCACGCCGACACGGATCGGGACTTCATCATGAGCGCCGACGAGGCGCGCGACTATGGAGTCATCGACGAAGTAATCAGCAATCGGGAGACCGTCGGCGTGGTGAGCGCCGTCGGGGCTGCCTGACGGGGAGGCACGGTGGCAAAGTTCGGCGACGGGGGGGAGCTCGTCAAGTGCAGCTTCTGCGGCAAGTCGCAGAAGCAGGTCAAGAAGCTGATCGCCGGTCCGGGTGTCTACATCTGCGACGAGTGCATTGAGCTCTGCAACGACATCATCGAGGAGGAGCTCGCCGAGCCGGCGGAGGTCAGCTTCGAGGACCTTCCCAAGCCGAAGGAGATCTTCGAGTTCCTGAACGACTACGTCGTCGGCCAGGAGCAGGCGAAGAAGATCCTCTCGGTGGCGGTCTACAACCACTACAAGCGGGTCCAGGCGGGCGCCTACAAAGAGGGCGAGATCGAGATCGCCAAGTCGAACATCCTCCTTCTCGGCCCGACCGGCTGCGGAAAGACGCTGCTCGCCCAGACGCTCGCCCGGATGCTGAACGTCCCCTTCGCCATCGCCGCCGCGACGGCCCTCACCGAGGCCGGCTACGTCGGCGAGGACGTCGAGAACATCCTCCTCAAGCTGATCCAGGCGGCCGACTACGACGTGAAGAAGGCCGAGACCGGCATCATCTACATCGACGAGATCGACAAGATCGCCCGCAAGTCCGAGAACCCGTCCATCACCCGCGACGTCTCGGGCGAGGGCGTCCAGCAGGCGCTGCTCAAGATCCTCGAGGGCACGACGGCCTCGGTCCCGCCCCAGGGCGGCCGCAAGCACCCGCACCAGGAGTTCATCCAGATCGACACGACGAACGTCCTGTTCATCTGTGGTGGAGCCTTCGCCGGTCTCGACAAGATCATCGAGAACCGCGTCGGCCGGGCGGGCATCGGCTTTCGCGCCGAGGTCCGGCGCAACTCGAAGTGGGACGAGGGCGAGCTGCTGATGCAGGTGCTCCCCGAGGACCTGCTCAAGTTCGGCCTCATCCCCGAGTTCGTCGGGCGGCTCCCGGTGATCGGCGCCGTCTCGAGCCTCGACCGCGAGGCCCTCGTGCGGATCCTGGTCGAGCCGAAGAACGCCCTCGTCCGCCAGTACAAGCGGGTCTTCGAGCTCGACAACGTCGAGCTCGAGATCAGCGAGGACGCTCTCGAGGCCATCTCGGACCAGGCGCTCTTGAGGGGCACCGGTGCCCGCGGTCTGAGGGCCATCCTCGAGGAGGTCCTCCTCGACGTGATGTACGACCTGCCGAGCAGGGAGGACATCGGACGCTGCGTGGTCGACCGCTCCGTGGTCCTCGAGCACGTCGCACCCTCGCTCGTCCCGAGGGGGGCTCCGGAGAAGCCGGAGCGCTCCCGCCGGGCGGCATCCTGATCCTCCCCGGACCCACATCGGGCCGCGCCGCGCCCGGCGCCGACGCCCCCGTGGTCGCAAAGGAGCTCCCCGCTGACTGAGACCGGCCCGTTCTCGCCTCCGGCCGACGGCCCAGCGGGCGCGAGCATCGGCGAGGCGCTCGCGTGGCTGGACCGGCACATCAACCTCGAGGCCATCGAGTCCGGCAGGGCCGGGCGCCACGGCGCGCCCTCGATCGAGCGGATCTCCGCCCTCACCGATGCCATGGGCTCGCCCGAGCACGCCTACCCGGTCGTCCACGTCACCGGCACGAACGGGAAGGGCTCGACGACGAGGATGGTCTCCGCCCTGCTGCGGGCGGCCGGGATGAACGTCGGCGCCTACACGAGCCCGCACCTCGGCCGGGTGAACGAGCGGCTGGCCGTCGACGACCGGGAGATCTCCGACGAGGAGCTCGCCGCCCAGCTCGCCGCCCTGGCGGAGCTCGAGCGCTTCATCGGCGTCGAGCCGACCTGGTTCGAGCTCGTGACGGCGGCGGCCTTCCGGTGGTTCGCCGACGAGGCGGTGGACGCCGCCGTCCTCGAGGTGGGCCTCGGCGGGCGCTACGACGCCACCAACGTCGCCACCGCGTCCGTGGCGGTGGTGACCAACGTCGAGCTCGACCACACCGACCTCCTCGGCGGCACGCGGGCGCTCATCGCCGGCGAGAAGGCCGGCATCGTGAAGCCCGGCTCGGTCCTCGTCCTCGGCGAGGAGGACGAGGAGATCGCCGGCATCTTCGAGGCGGAGGCGGAGTCCGTCGGGGCGGCGTCGGTCTGGCGTCGCGGCCGGGACTTCGGAGCCGATGGCGTGAGAGTGGCCGTCGGGGGCCGGGTGGCCGACCTGTGGACGCCGGCCGCCCGCTACGAGGACGTCTTCGTCCCGGTGCGGGGCGGGCACCAGGCCGACAACGCAGCCGCCGCCCTCGCCGCCGCCCAGGGCTTCCTCGGCGACGTCCTGTCAGAGGACGTCGTCCGGGACGGGCTGGCGTCGGTGCGCGTGCCCGGCCGCCTCGAGGTGCTGCGGCGCCGTCCCGAGGTCGTCGTCGACGGCGCCCACAACCCCGCCGGTGCCGCCGCCCTCGGTGCCGCCCTCGCCGAGGACTTCCAGGCGGCCCGCCGGATCATCGTCGTCATGGGGACGCTCCGCCACCACGACCCCGCCGAGCTGCTCGCCGGCATCGTGAACGAGCGGGTCGTCTCGGTCGTCGCCTGCACCCCGCCGAGCCCCCGCGCCCTGCCGGGGACCGCCGTCGTCGAGGCGGCCGAGGCGGCCGGGATCGAGGCGGACGACGCCGGGGAGGTGGCCGACGCCGTCCGGGAGGCGCTCTCGCAGGCGGACGAGGACGACCTCGTGCTCGTCACCGGGTCGCTCTACGTCGTCGGGGCGGCCCGCCGCCTGCTCTCGCCGGGCTGAGCACGAGGGCCGCCCGACTGGCCGGCCGGGCGCCGGGTCGGTAGGGTGCGCCCTCCGTGGAGAGAACACTGGTGATCGCGAAGCCGGACGCCGTCGAGCGGGGTCTCGTCGGGGAGCTGATCGGCCGGATGGAGCGCAAGGGCCTCCGGCTCGTCGCCGCCGAGCTGCGGACGATCGACGAGCAGACGGCTGCCCGCCACTACGAGGAGCACGCCGGGAAGCCCTTCTACGGCGACCTCGTGGCCTTCATCACCCGGAGCCCGTCGTTCGTGATGGTGGTCGAGGGCCCGCCGGACACCTGGAGGATCGTGCGCACCATGATGGGCCCGACGAACCCCGCCGAGGCGCCTCCTGGCACCATCCGGGGCGACTTCGGCACCGTCATGACCGAGAACCTGGTCCACGGATCGGACGGCCCCGAGTCGGCCGCCCGCGAGATCGCCATCTTCTTCCCCGGGCTAGCCTGATCGCCGGCGAGCGGGGCGGAACCCACCCCGCCTTGAGTGCTTGCCTTTCATCCCGTAGCCTGATATCGACCGCTCCGGCACGCCTTCAAAGGAGCCCCTTCCTCTCATGTCCGAGAACAGCCTCTCGTTCATCGGCCGCGACATGGCCGTGGACCTCGGTACCGCCAACACGCTCGTCTACGTACGGGGCAAGGGCATCGTCTTGAACGAGCCCTCCGTCGTGGCGATCAACGTGAAGGACGGCCACCCCCTCGCCGTCGGGGCGGAGGCGAAGCGGATGATCGGCCGCACGCCGAGCAACATCCAGGCGATCCGGCCCTTGAAGGACGGCGTCATCGCGGATTTCGAGATCTGCGAGATGATGCTGCGCTACTTCATCCGGCGCGTCCATCCCCGCCGGTTCTCCAAGCCGAGGATGGTCATCTGCGTGCCGTCCGGCATCACCGGGGTGGAGAAGCGGGCCGTCCAGGAGGCGGCCGAGTTCGCCGGCGCCCGCAAGGCCTACATCGTCGAGGAGCCGATGGCGGCCGCCATCGGGGCCGGACTGCCGATCCACGAGCCGACCGGCAACATGGTGGTGGACGTCGGCGGCGGCACCACCGAGGTGGCGGTCATCTCCCTCGGCGGCATCGTCGTCAGCCAGTCGATCCGCATCGGCGGCGACGAGCTCGACGAGGCGATCATCTCCTTTGTGAAGAAGGAGTACTCGCTCGCCCTCGGCGAGCGGACGGCCGAGGAGATCAAGATCGCCCTCGGCTCGGCCTGCGAGCTCGAGGAGGAGCTGCACGCCGAGATCCGCGGGCGTGACCTCGTCACCGGCCTGCCGAAGACCGTCGTCACCACGACCGAGGAGATCCGCAAGGCGATCGAGGAGCCGGTGGCCGCCATCGTCGACACCGTCAAGGTCACCCTGGACCGCTGCCCCCCGG